>NZ_JBFEGH010000004.1:0-260855 GCF_047228925.1 Terribacillus jepli
TTAAATTCTTGACTATATTTAACCATAATAAAGCACCCCAAAAGTTAGTGTTACTCTAACTTTTGGGGTGCAGTTCACATACAGGTTTTTTTATTATTCTTCGTCGAACACTTTGACAGTTTCCATTGTGTCGCCGTTTCTCATATTGCGAGCAGTTTCCAGACCGGAAGTCACTTTACCGAAGACCGTATGGACGCCGTTCAAGTGCGGCTGCGGCTCATGCACGATGAAGAATTGGCTGGAGCCAGTATCTTTACCCGCGTGTGCCATGGAAAGGCTGCCCGCTTCATGTTTATGCGGATTGCCTTCTGTTTCACATTTGATTGTTTTGCCGCTGCCGCCCATACCAGTACCTGTAGGGTCGCCGCCTTGGCTTACGAAACCAGGAATGACACGATGGAATACCACACCATCATAAAAACCGGAGTTGGCGAGCTCTTCAAAGTTCGCTACTGTGTTCGGTGCTTCCTCCGGATAAAGTTCAAATTCGATTTTATCGCCATCCAGCATTAGGATGTAACCTTTTTTAGCCATTAGTTTGTCCTCCTAAAATTGAAAAGAGTATGTACTCCTTGATGATAATACCACATAAACACTTATCCTCGCCATATTCTGCTTGCATCCATTGTATGGCGCATGAAATATAGGGAAAACTAGCAAGGAATTCCCTTGTTGCAGTCGGGTAGTGAGAATATGGATGAAAAGAGAAAGTAAAGTTGACAAAAAACGTAGATAGGTTTTAAATAAGACTACGTAAGCTAGGAGCTGAAACACAGTTGCAGGATAGTGACAAACAAGAGAAGGTGCTTTTTTGGATCATGATGGGAGCGAGTGTCCTTTTTCTTCTGTCTATGATCAGAAGGTTATTTTCTTAATGAGGGGTTATTATGCTAATACGTTACAAGAAGTCAATGGAAAAAATCGCAATGGGACTTTTATCTTTCATGCCCAATGTAAAAGAAGTAAAAAAACTGCAGGGAACGATTCAGGAATACAATGACAATCCAAATTGGCACTTGTTTCTTTGGAAAGATGAAGATGATATCCTTGGGGCGATAGGTGTCGCAATCGATGGGGATGACGCGATCGTGCAGCATATTTCAGTCGACCCATCCCACCGGGGAAATGGCATCGGCAAACAAATGGTTTGTGAGCTGCGCAATATGTACGCGCCGATGCACCAGGTCATGGCGACAGATGAAACAAAGAATTTCCTTGAGAAATGCGAAACAGAAGCTTAAAATAAAAACCAGCCTCCTTTTGAAGGCTGGTTTTCTTTGTACTATCGGCTTATAGCCAAGCAGCACCTACGATGATTAGAAGAATGAAAAGCACAACGATCAAAGCAAATCCTCCGCCGTAGCTACCCATGGTGGAATTCCTCCTTTGTATGAAAGACTCAGATAAATGCTGGAACTACCGAACATTTATCTTACGGTATAAGGTATGACAGGAGGAATGCATAGGGTTGGGCGGTTGTGAACTTTTTTCGGAAGGAGGAGATTCTGTGCAAGGCTACAGTGTAAAACTGGATGGATTCGAAGGACCGCTCGATCTGCTCCTGCATTTGATCAACCAATACGAAATCGATATTTATGATATACCGGTGGCAGTGATCACCGAGCAATATATGCACTATATACATACGATGCAGCAATTGGAACTCAACATTGCCAGTGAGTATCTGGTCATGGCGGCAACACTGCTTGCCATGAAAAGCCAGCTGCTTTTGCCGAATCAAGCAGCACTTGATGAAGAAGCAGTGATGGAGGAGGAAGATCCTCGGGATGAGCTGATGCATCGCTTGATTGAATACCGTAAATTCAAGGAAGCAGCAGAAGAGCTGAAGGCGAAAGAGCTGGCAGCCGACAAACTTTACACAAGACCGCCTGCTCCGCTGCCTGATAAACCGGAATTAAAACCGCTGGAGCCGGGTGAAGTGACTGTTTATGATATGGTGGCCGCTTTGCAGCGGGTCTTTCGCAGAAGGGAATGGAGCCAGCCGCTTGATACGAAAATACAGCGGGCTGAAATCGTCTTGGAAGATCGGATGGGTGAAGTGCTTCAAACTGTCAGGAACAGACAAAATGGAGTCGATTTCTTCGATCTGTTCCCGGAACGGACGAAGCAGCATATCGTGGTCACCTTTATGGCCATATTGGAATTAATGAAGAAACAGCAGATTTTCTGCAGACAAAAACAACATTTTGATGAGTTAATCGTATTTGAAATGGGGATGCATGATGGAAGTACCATATAACAGTATTTTAGAAGGGCTGTTGTTTGCAGCCGGTGATGAAGGACTAACGAAAAAACAGCTCATGCATGCCTTGGAATTAGGGGAAGAGGAAATCGAGAAGGAACTGGCTGCGCTGAGGGAAGCTTATAATGCTCCGACCCGTGGATTATCCATCATGGAACTCAAAGGTGCCTATCATCTGACAACAAAGCAAGAGCATGCAGTTTATCACCGTAAACTTCTCGAATCACCTCAAAACAGCAAGCTATCGCAGGCAGCGCTGGAGACGTTGGCGATCATTGCCTATAAACAGCCGATAACAAGGATCGAAGTCGAGGAAGTGCGTGGCGTTAAAAGTGAGAGACCGATTCAAACGCTCGTAGCCAGAGGTTTCATCGAAGAAAGCGGCCGGAAAGAAGGTATCGGCAGACCGATCCTTTATGTGACGACACTTGCATTCCTTGCTTATTTCGGTCTGCATTCATTGGATGATCTGCCTCCGTTGCCAGAAGGTGTCGACGATCCGGAAAATGCAGCCGAATTGTTCTTTGAAGATTTCCCTGCTGAAATCGATTGACAAGATTCACCTCGCTGCCTGGGTACATATGCTAGGGCGAGGTGAGCGATCTTGAACAATAGAAATTATTTGGAGGCTTTGCTGGAATGGAGCAATGCCATGGAAGCATATGCGGGCGCGTCAAATAGAGGGGAATGGGCAGCCGATCTCAGTGAGCTGCAGCACAACTTGCAGATTACGTTATCGTCGGAAACCATTTCACCGGAGGCAATACTTGAGCACAGGCAGGCTGCGGAAAGAATTGCAGCCAGGGCAGAGCAGGCAGCCCGTCAGAATAGCATTCGCTGGGGGCAGCACCGGCTGCCGCCGCTTCCATACCGTTTTGATGCATTGGAGCCGTATATCAGCAGGGAGATCATGGAACTTCATTACACGAAGCATCATCAATCCTATGTTGATGGACTGAACAAAGCCGAAGAAATGCTTTATCTGAATCGGGAGGATAAAACCAGCTCAGATTATAAGCATTATTTAAGAGAACAATCTTTCCATGGTTCAGGGCATTTTCTGCACACCATCTTTTGGTATAATATGTCGCCTAATGGAGGAGGAGAGCCAACTGGTCAGCTGGCTCAGCAAATCCGAAAAGATTTTGGCTCCTTCAGCAGATTCAAGAAGATGTTCTCCGCTGCTGCGGACAGTGTAGAAGGCGTTGGCTGGGTTGTCCTCGTTTGGGAACCGAGATCACATCACTTGGCTATCCAGACATTGGAGAAGCACCAATTCTTCAGTTTGCTTGATACGATTCCTTTACTTGTCTTGGATATGTGGGAGCATGCCTATTATCTCCAATATAAAACTGAAAAAAAGCAGTATATCGAAAACTGGTGGAACGTTGTCAACTGGGCGAATGTGGCACAAAGATTCCAGACTGCCAAACAAGTGAAATGGGCTCCGTTTTGAGATAAAGGGTATAGGACAAATGTAATTTCAGCTTATTGTAAAACCGAACTTTAGGGCAAAATCCAATTGGATTTTGCCCTAAAGTTCGGTTTGTTTATTTGGGTGTATTTATTTGAGATTTGAAAAATACATTAGACCAGCGCAAGCAGAATACGAGACTTCTGCAGGATAAATGCCTAGGAGAAACCCCGTATTGTGCAGCAAAAGCAGTCTCACCAGTCGCCCGCAGGAAAACGGGGCATTCTGCCGGTCAGGTTTTGTCACCGTCTCTTTTCACTTGTTCATAAGCTTGTCTCTGCTGCATACACTGAAGATAGATGACCAAGGGAGGTTCGAAACATGTTAAAGCGCATGCTGATTGTAATGACTGCCATTATCCTTTGTGTTATGCTCCTGCCGGGACAAGCAGCTGCCAAACCTGAAGTGTCAGCGGATGCTGCTATCTTGATGGAGCTCTCTACAGGCAGGATTCTATATGAAAAGAATGCAACTGATCCAAAACGGATTGCCAGTATCACAAAAATCATGACGGCTATCATCGCCATCGAATCCGGAAAGATGGATGAGGAAGTCACTGTCAGCAAAAACGCTGTGTATACCGAGGGTTCTTCCATTTATTTGGAGGAAGGTGAAAAGATTCCGCTGAAAGACTTGGTATATGGTCTGATGCTTCGATCCGGCAATGACGCAGCAGTAGCCATTGCGGAGCATGTTGGCGGCAGCGAAGAGGGTTTTACCCATCTGATGAATGAGAAGGCTGCTTGGCTAGGGATGCAAGATTCCCATTTTGATAATCCGCACGGGCTGGATACGGAAACACATCACAGTTCAGCATATGACATGGCATTACTGACGAAATATGCCATGCAAAATGATACGTTCCGAAAAATCAGTGCTGCGAAACAATACAAAGCGGACACCAAGAAGTATGCCTGGGGCAACAAGAATAAGATGCTGACCCGTTACTATGAATATTCGACAGGCGGGAAAACAGGTTATACGAAGAAAGCTGGCAGGACACTTGTGAGTACGGCAGAAAAGGACGGTATGGAACTAGTCGTCGTCACGATCAACGATCCGGATGACTGGCGGGATCATATGAATCTTTTTGATTGGGGCTTTGAGGAATATAAGCTCACCAGGCTGAAACAGTCCGAAACGGGCACTTCGATCATCTATCCTGTATCCGAACAGGAAAAGCAGCAGGCCCAAACGAAGACGTATCTTCTGAATACGGACAAACAAGAAGACAAACAGCAGATTGGTGCGGATGTTTATTATCTGAATGATAAAAAAATCGGCACTGTCCCGATTTACTCAGTTCCGCAAAAACCAACACTGGCAGGCATGACCAAGCAAGTCTTTGATGAACTGGCAGGTGTCCGGTTATGGTGAATTACATTTGGGCAGTGATGGCAATCGGGGGCATCATTTATGCCATGATAAACGGTACGATGGACGAAGTGAATAAAGCAATCTTCCAAAGTGCGGATGATGCGGTGGTACTTGCGATCAGTTTAATCAGCGTGATGGTGTTTTGGCTTGGTATCACGAAAATAGCAGAAGCAGCAGGGCTTTTGAATGGCCTTGTCAAGGTGGCAAAACCATTCATCGCCAGATTGTTTCCGGAAATCCCGAAAGATCACCCTGCCATGGGGTATATTTTATCCAATTTGACCGCCAACTTTTTCGGGCTCGGCAATGCCGCGACACCAATGGGAATCAAAGCGATGGAAGAGATGAAAAAATTAAGCAACAGTCCGAAGGCGAGCCGTTCGATGATCACCTTCCTGGCCGTCAACACTTCCAGTTTGACGCTCATTCCGACGACAGTGCTGGCTGTCCGGATGAAATATGATTCCCAGTCACCAACCGAAATTGTCAGCGCTACCTTGCTGGCTTCCATCATTTCTTTCATCGGGGCGATCCTAATCGATCGGATTTTCCATGAAATCCGGAGGCGGAAGGAGCGGCATATATGAGCCTTCTCACAACAGCCAGTATTTGGATCATCCCTTGTCTGATCCTCGTAGTATTGGCTATCGCGACAGCCAAACGGCTGCCGACATATGAGCTGTTTGTGGATGGTGGGAAGGAAGGCATCAGTCTGGCAATCTCCATTCTGCCTTTTTTGCTTGGCATGCTCGTCTCCATTTCCATTCTCCGGGCATCCGGTGCATTGGATGCGCTTATTGGTCTGATTACACCTATTTTAAGTTTTATCGGGATGCCTGCTGATATCGTTCCGCTGGCACTTGTCCGACCGATCAGTGGGACAGCTGCCCTGGGCATGACCACGGAGCTGATAGCGACCCATGGTCCCGACTCTTTCATCGGCCGGCTCGCATCTGTCCTTCAAGGGAGTACGGATACGACCTTCTATGTGCTGACTGTGTATTTTGGTGCTGTTGGTATCCGGAAAATGGGAGATGCATTAAAAGTTGGACTGTTGGCAGATGTTATTGGTATAATGGCTTCAATCATTGTAGTAACGATTATATTCGGAGCATGAGAAGCGTTGACAATCGTTAACGCTCTTTCTTTGTTCCTGATGATAAAAGTGAGGATCAGTACATGGATAAACAAGCAGAACGTTTGCAGAAAGTCATCGCACATAGCGGTATTACATCAAGAAGGAAAGCAGAGACGATGATTTTGGAAGGCAAAGTCAAAGTAAATGGCAAAGTCGTAAAGGAACTTGGCGTAAAAGTAACCGATAGGGACACCGTCGAAGTGAATGGTATACCGCTTGAGAAAGAAAAGTCGGTCTATTATATGCTGTACAAGCCGCGCGGCGTCATTTCCAGCGTGCAGGATGAGAAAGACCGGAAAGTCGTGCTGGATTTGATGCCGGAAGTGATGGAAAGGGTCTATCCGATCGGCCGACTTGATTACGATACTTCTGGCTTGCTGCTTTTGACCAACGATGGGGAATTTGCCAATATGCTCATGCACCCGAGCCAGAAAATCGATAAAGTCTATGTAGCCAAGGTCAAAGGCATACCGAATCAGGAAGAATTGAAACAACTGAAACGGGGCGTCATGATCGATGGGCATAAGTGCAAAGCTGTCTATACGAAATTGATGAGCGCAGATAGGAAGAAAAACACAAGTCTCATCCAGATCATCCTGCACGAAGGGCGCAACCGTCAGGTGAGAAAGATGATGGAAAAAATTCAATTCCCAGTCCAAAAACTCAAGCGGGAACGGTACGGATTCCTGACACTCGAAGGATTGCAGCCGGGGGCCTATCGCAAACTTACACCGGAAGAAGTTCATCGTTTCAAAAAGGAATACAAAGAAAAACGTAAATAATTTGTCAAAATTGGCAGGTGGTCGACATGCTATACTTGGCTAAGAGGTGAGTATATTTGACATCCACTCGCAAAAAGCGTTTCTACATACGACTGACCGTGCTTGCTGCCTTGGCGGGCCTAGTTTTGACAGCAGGCTGGCAACTGCTGGTTGAGGGAAAGTCCGAGAAGGTGGAAACCGGGGAGAAAGCTCCGGATTTCATGCTCAAGGATATCCAGACCGGCGAGGAGTTCAAACTATCCGAGATGAAAGGCAAAGGAGTCCTTGTCAACTTTTGGGCAACCTATTGCGAACCTTGCAAGCAGGAAATGCCTTTATTCGAGGAAGCATCCAATACATATGAAAATGATAATGTCATCTTTGCCGCCATCAGCGAGGATGAAAGTAAGCTCGTAATCGATCGCTTTCGTGAGCAACACAATCTTTCTTTTCCGATCATGCAGGATAACGGACAGGTGATGGAAGCATATGGAGTAGATGCACTGCCGGCTACCTTTTTCATTCGTGCCGACGGAACTGTCAGCAGGACAGTATATGGTCCATTGCAGACTGATCGTCTGGAGGATTATCTGGATGAGATAGTGCCTTGAGGGAAGAGGCGATATATATGCAGCAATGTCCTTTTTGTAAGGATGGAAACAATTTGGATGGCGGTCCATGTCCAAGCTGTGGGTACCATATGACCGAAAAATTGGATATGCGCTATGAAGGGACTGTCCGGCGCTCGCAGCGGTATAATCGGACGTTGATCGATAAGGTATGGCGTTTTTTCTCCTCTGTACGTAACGGGATGTATATTCTGCTCCTGACATTACTGGCGACAGCCGCCGGAACCATCCTGCCGCAGCGGGCTTACATACCTATCGGAAGGCTGCCTGGGGAATTTTATGAAGACGAATATGGTGCGTTCGGCAGATTATATCATTACTTAGGTCTTGATCAGCTGTATAGCTCATGGTGGTATATGACACTGCTTGGGTTGCTGGGAGCAAGTATCCTGATTGCCAGTATCGATCGATTTTTCCCTTTGTACCGCGCTTTGAGAATGCAGCCTGTAAAACGGAGGGAGCATTTTTTGAAGCGTCAGCTGTATGTCCGACATAGCGTAATCCATGATCGGGAAGGATTGATGAAGGATTTACGAGCTAGGCGCTATCGCATTCGGCAGGACGGGGATGACTATTTGGCAGAGAAGAACAGATTCGCCAGATGGGGCCCTTATGTAAACCATATCGGCTTGCTCCTCGTTTTGCTTGGTGCTTTTTTACGCCTGTTCCCTTTTTTCTATCAAGATGAATTCATCTGGATAAGAGACGGAGAGACTGTAGTCGTACCAGACACCAACCAATCGCTGTTCATCAAGAATGAACAGTTCAAAGTGGATACATATGACACGGATGATCCAAAATTCAAAGCTGCTATCGAACAAGAAGGCAGAACGATACCGAAAAACTTCACGACGGATATTACGGTTTTTGAAGCGGGGGAACATATCGCTGGTGATACACCGGATTTAAAACCACTGAAACAAATGCAGGTTGCCGTGAACCATCCAGTACATGCAGCTGGATACACAATCTATCAATCAGGTTATCAGCTGCATGAGTTCTCCAGCCTGACTCTCCGTACAGAGAATCAAAATGGCAGCACAGCGGATTTTCGTGTCGATACAGAGAATCCGCAAGTGATGTATGAGCTTGATAATGGGCTGCACGCGGAATTGATCGATTATTATCCGGATTACCGATTGGAAGAAGGCAAGGTTATCACGGCAACAAAATATCCTCGTAATCCAGCTTTTGTTTTCGATATATCTGATAGCGAGGATCACACGGAAAGACTGTTCGTAGCAATTGATGATGTAGTGTCAGAATCAGGAACGAACCGATACAGCATCCGTGCAGTCGATTACGATACCCATCATGTAAGCGGGTTATCGGTGAAACGGGATTTGACATTACCGATATTTTTGCTCGGAGGTGTCATCTTCATGATCGGCCTCGTGCAAGGGCTTTATTGGCAGCATCGCCGAATTTGGCTCCAAAGGCAGGCCGATGGGTCATATCTGATTGCCGGGCATACGAATAAACATGCCTCCTCCTTTGAAAGAGAATTGGAGCGATTATTGGATGGCTATAAAAAAGGGGGGAGCAGCTGATGGAAAATCTATCTATCATAAGCGGTCATCTGCTTGAAGCTGCTTTCATCAGTTATTTGTTTGGTGTCATCTTGTTTACATGGTCTGCAGTCAAAAAACAGCAGCGCTACCTTGAACGGTTCGCTTGGGGGATCACTGCTGCCGGATGGCTTGCGCAGCTTGGCTTTTTCACCCTCCGATGGATATACAGCGGTCATGCACCCGTCAGCAATCTATTCGAATTCATGACTTTCTTTGGTATGATGCTCATTTTAGTATTGTTGATCATGTATCGCTTCTATCGCTTTCCGTTGTTCGCGGTGATGGCTTTGATGATCAGCATCCTGATCATTGGCTGTGCCGCTATGTTTCCTCGTGAAGTGGCGCCGCTTGTGCCTTCCTTGCAAAGTCATTGGCTGTACATCCATGTAACGACCGCAGCACTTGGGGAAGCGGTACTTTCCGTCAGCTTTTTTGCGGGTTTTTTATATATCCTGCATGAAACGAACCAGGAGAAACAGCATAAAAGAGCATGGGTGATCGAAGGTTTTCTCATTCTTATTCTTTCTGTGGCAGGCTATGTACTGCTTGCATTTTCGTTCCGGATGTTCGGTTATACTGCTAATGTGACAGGAGCAGAGGCAAGCATCATCTACCAGCTTCCGCCTGTCTTTGTTCCAAGTGACACGGTATCTTCGTCGCTTCCGATCCGGATTATGGTACCGGAATGGCTCCGCGGCGAGAATGCTGCGCAAAAGCTTAATACAATCGTATTATCTTTGGTCGCAGGCTGTTTGCTTTACACGGTTATCCGAATCATTACCAGGAAAAGGGTTGGAGCAGCATTGCAGCCATTGGTGCGAAAATTGCCGAAGGATGTGCTGGATGACATCGGCTATCGATCTGTGGCAGTCGGGTTCCCCATCTTCACGCTTGGCGCGCTCATTTTCGCGATGATTTGGGCCCAGCAGGCCTGGGACCGTTTCTGGGGCTGGGATCCCAAAGAAGTATGGGCGCTGGTCACTTGGCTTTTCTATGCTGCTTATCTGCATATCCGCATGCAAAAAGGCTGGCAAGGTATTCGTTCTGCTTGGCTTGCGGTGATCGGCTTTTGTGTGATCATGTTCAATTTACTGGCAGTAAACTTGCTTATCGTAGGATTACACGCGTATGCTTAACATAAAAAGAGAAAAGGGGAAGGATCATGGAAACAGATGCACATATTCTTGTAGTGGACGATGAAGAAAGAATCCGCAGACTCGTACGTATGTATTTGGAAAAGGAAGGCTATACGCTTGATGAAGCAGCTGACGGAGAGCAAGGACTTCAAATGGCGCTCGAGACAGATTACGATATCATCCTGCTGGATGTCATGATGCCTGGAAAGGATGGAATCGAGGTTTGCCAGGAAATACGTAAGGAAAAAGGTACGCCGATCATCATGCTCACTGCCAAAGGGGAAGAAGCCGACCGGGTGGAAGGTTTCGAAGTCGGCGCAGATGATTATATCGTGAAGCCATTCAGTCCACGTGAAGTTGTTCTTCGAGTAAAAGCCTTGCTGAGACGCTCTTCGACGACAAAATACTTGCATACCGATGCAAAAGCGAAGGATCTGCTTGTATTTTCCCATCTGACCATCGATAAAGATGCCCACCGGGTGACAGCTGATAACCAGGAAGTGACATTGACACCGAAAGAATATGAACTGCTCCACTTCCTTGCTTCGACACCGGATAAAGTATACGGACGGGAAGAGCTGTTGAAGCAAGTTTGGAAATATGAATTCTTCGGGGATCTGCGCACAGTGGACACGCATGTCAAAAGACTACGTGAAAAACTGAGCAAGGTTTCGGAAGAGGCAGCCAGCATGATTGTGACCGTATGGGGTGTCGGTTACAAATTCGAAGCGGATAAGAACTGATGCTTTGGGGAAGTGTTGTCAACAAGCTATGGCTGACCATCTTGGCACTGGTGTCAGTCGTGCTTGGTCTGCTTACTTTCCTCCTGCTGGAGTTCTTCGGCAACTTTCATATTGAAGAGGCGGAAGAAAGTCTGCTGCAGACAGCGACAAAGGTTTCTATCTTGATGGAAGAAATAAACAACAGGGATACGGTTTATGATACAGCTGAGCGTGTACAGGATAAGAATTCTCGCATCGCCATCCTCCAAGATGACCAAGTATGGTTATCCGACCCAGACCAAGAGTCGGAGCCTTTGCCGGATGTGGACAGAGAGTGGCTGTTACAGGATACAGAATTGAAAAAGGCCGCTACAGAAGGTGAGGATGTTTCGAAGCAGCTTATCCTGCCTGATACCGACAGAAGTGTCATTGTTGTCGGGACTCCGCTCCAGGACGGATCAGGCGCTGTTTATGTCTATCAGTCTCTCTCTGTCGTGAAGGAAACCGGTAACCAAACGACACAAATCATCCTGCTTGGAGCAGGTATTGCCTTTGTCCTTACTACTGTATTTGCCTTTTTCCTGTCATCCAGAATCACCAAACCGTTGATCAAAATGCAGGATGCGGCACTGAATGTCGCCAGGGGTCAATTCGGGACCGAGGTGCCTGTAGTCACGCATGATGAAATAGGGATGCTGGCAACGGCTTTCAACAAGATGGGAAAACAGCTGGAATTCAATATAAATGCCCTCAGCCAGGAAAAAGAACATCTATCACGCGTCGTCAATGCGATGGTGGATGGTGTCGTCATGATCAACCGGCAAGGGGAACTGACAGTGTCGAATCCGCCAGCTGAAGCATTCATTCATGATTGGCAGTTCGAGAATGGGGAAACCTTCCACGAAGTCCCGGGTGTCTGGCTGGAAATCATGGAAAATGTTGTAGCGACCGCTTCTGACGTAACACGGGAAGTGACGATCCAAGGCAGGGAATGGGTGATCATCGCAACGCCTTTGTACGAGGATGCAGCGATTCGGGGTGCAGTGGCAGTCGTACGGGATATGACGCAAGAACGCAGGCTCAATAAACTGCGGGAAGATTTCATCACCAACATCACCCATGAATTACGCACTCCTATCTCCTTGCTGCAAGGTTATAGTGAGGCGATCATTGATGATATAGCCGATACAGTCGAAGCAAAAAATGAACTTGCTCAAATCATCCATGATGAATCATTGCGGATCGGAAGGCTTGTCAACCAGCTGCTCGACCTTGCACGGATGGAAGCAGGCGATACCAATCTGGTAATGGAAGAAGTGGAAATCAATCCGTTCCTGGAACGCATCGTGCGCAAGTTCCAAGGATTGGCTGATGAACGGGAAATCAAGCTGGGGTTGGTCAACGCGGTTGAAAGAAGCACGTATCACTTTGCTCCTGATGCAATGGAACAAGTCTTGACCAATTTGATTGATAATGCCATTCGGCATACGGACGATGGAGGTGCAGTACAAGTACTTGTATCTGATGAGAAAGAACGGCTTGTCATGATCGTCAAGGATACCGGAAGAGGTATACCGGAAGAAGATTTGCCTTTTGTTTTCGAACGATTTTACAAGGCAGACAAATCAAGGACGAGAAAGACCGCAAGAACCGGTAATGGTTTAGGTCTGGCCATCGCTAAAAATATCGTGCAGGCCCATGATGGTACGATCAAGGTGACGAGTAAACTTCATGAGGGAACAACATTCACCATTCGTATTCCGCAGGATACAATCCTGAAATAATATGATAAAATAAGCTGGATTCAAAGCATGCAAGGTGTCGAACAGACTTGATAGGGAATACGGTGTGACTCCGTGACTGTCCTCGCAGCTGTGATTACCGACGAACAGGACAAAACCACTGTCTTTTATGATGGGAAGGGTTCTTAGTAGGTGAAGGTATCAGTCAGCAGACCTGCCCTGTATGTTTTTTGTTTCACCGCTTCGAGGACTGAGCGGGTGGAGCGGCAGCTTCTGATGCTCTTTCCTTTACAAAAAGGGAGGATTTTTTTATGAAGAAAGCACTACATATGCTCTCGGCACTACTGTTGGCAGCAGGTATACTGGCGGGCTGCGGGACGACAGAAGAGCCAAAGCAGCAAAATCAGCAGGCGGAGCAAAAGACCGAACAGCAGGTTACTGTTACGCTGACTGAGGACGGCAAGGAGATTTCCTCAAAAGAAGTCAGCTTTGAGGAAGGCGACAGCTTGATGG
Organism: Terribacillus jepli; assembly: GCF_047228925.1. Classification (NCBI taxonomy): domain Bacteria; kingdom Bacillati; phylum Bacillota; class Bacilli; order Caryophanales; family Bacillaceae; genus Terribacillus; species Terribacillus jepli. The sequence goes on from NZ_JBFEGH010000004.1 coordinate 13,327, forward strand.
ATGTGATGAAGGAGAACTTTGACGTGGAAGATGATGGAGGGATGATTACATCCATTGACGGCCACAGTCAAGATAAAGGCGAGAACAAATACTGGCTGTATACAGTCAATGGGGAGATGGCACAGGTCGGGGCTGCTGACCTGAAGCTGTCAGAAGGCGATGAGATTGCTTTCAATTTACAAGCTTCTTAATGTTCTCAACTCGTAAACTGACGCTGTTGGCAATGCTCACAGCACTTGCAGCGGTAGGAAGGATATATGCCAATGTGCTGTTTCCCTTCCTGCCGAATATGCAGCCGATGACGAGTGTCATCATCATTTGTTCGCTGCTTTTGGGGCCGATTGCTGGTATCATCATTGCTGTGCTGTCAACGCTGCTGTCGAATATGATATTAGGGATGGGGATATGGACAGTGTGGCAGATGCTTGCTTGGGGATTGATCGGGCTATCATTCGGCCTCATAGGCAGGTTTTGGAGAAATCCGCCGCTGATGCCGATGACCATTGCCAGCATTCTTACAGGTTATGTGTACGGATTATTGATTTCCCTGCCGAATGTGTTCATCATGGAACATTTCTTAGCCTATTATATAGCAGGCCTAAGCTTCGATACGATGCATGCAATCGGTAATGGAATCTTCTTTTTCATCCTGTACCCAGTCCTTCGCAGGCTATTTGCCAAATGGATACCTGCCTCAATGAAAAGAACCACTTCCTCTTGATGAGGGAAGTGGTTCTTCATATATGGGATAATGCTTCTTTTCCGATTACAAGATCACTTAACTTGATCGACTCGGTCGGACAGCCTTCATGGGCTTCCATTACATCCTCCTGCAATTCCTCGGGTACAGAAAAAGTACCGGTGTTGCGGTCGAGCAGGACAAATGCCAACCCTTCATCATCATAATCGTATACATCAGGCGCGACAGCTCCGCATGTACCGCAGGCAATACAAGTATCCTGATCGACATATGTATACATTGCCATCTGCGCTTTTCCCCCTTCCGCTTTCAACAAAGCTGCTTCTTGCTTTATACTAAGTGTATCGCGTACCGAAACGGAATACAAGCTAACAGAAAGGTTTGATTAGCATGCTACTGGCGTCCATCATCATGCATGCCGCCCAGCCCATCCGCAAGGAACGGAGTGCGGCTTCCATCTATCATCTGCTGCAAGGCAAACGCTCCGCTCAAACGCTGCAAGATGCCCATATGTACGGTCTTACCCATTTGTTTGGCATTTATCCAAAGCTATCAAGACAGCTGTTCGACCAGGTTGCTGCTGATGTAATGAATGGAGCGGGGCAATCTGAAGACCAAGACATCCCATATTTTAGAGGTATGACCTATCAAACCCAAACGGAGTCTTTCTTATATCGCTTGCTGCTGCTTATTCAGCTGCTCTCCAATCATGTAAGGGAGGAGAAGCAGTACATACCCGTAACCGATAATCCGGCTGTTAAGCATTGGATAAAACTATGGTATCGACAGGAGCACCACCGATTGGATGAATGGCGCAATGCCATATATAGGGAGCTTTACGAACTGCTTGGAAAATTACCTCCGCTGCAAGCAGAATTATTCGTTGATCGACTTACCGGATATCAGCGTATTGGCTTGACACCTGGACAGCTTGCAGGAAAATACAATATCCATGAAACCGATGTGCTACTGTATCAGACATCGACAGTTCATCATCTTCTGCTTCATGGTGAAACTAAAGCTGCGGTTTTTCCGTATCTTGCTGCACTAACGAATAAACCTGAACACAAGACTCGTACGATCACCTCCACTGCTCGGAAGACCCGGACAATGCTCGAGCGGGGCTTGACGCTGGATCAGATTGCGGCAGTCAGAGGGTTGACGGAAAATACAATCAAGGATCATATTGTGGAAATGGCCTGGCTGGATGGAGAGGAACTGTCCAGGAGATTCCTTTCCGATAACGATGCCAGCATCATTCTGGAATGTGCGGCCAGGGCCGGTACGAAAAAACTTAAACAAATACACGCTTTATTGGATGGGAAATATAATTATTTTCAAATCAGATTGGCATTGGCATTACGTAGTGGACAGGAGGTGGAAGCATGAAGACAGAGCTGCAGCAAGCATTGCAGACGTATTATGGATATGAGACTTTCCGGACAGGTCAGGAGGAAATCCTGGAGAGTGTCATGCAGAACCATCATACATTAGGTGTCTTACCGACTGGAACTGGGAAGTCTGTCTGTTACCAGCTGCCCGCCTTCATGCGAAGCGGACAAGTCATCGTGGTTTCCCCATTGCTGTCGCTGATGGAAGATCAGGTAAAACAATTGCGTGCTAAGGGATTCAAACGGGTTGCTGCGCTTAATAGTTTTCTTGATTTTGAAGATAAGCAGCAGATCATGCGGAATCTGCATAACTATGATCTACTGTATGTCTCTCCGGAAATGCTGCAAAATGAATATCTGATCAGACATTTGCAGCAGCTGCACATCCAATTGTTTGTCGTCGATGAAGCACATTGTATTTCCCAATGGGGACAGGAATTCCGGACGGATTATCTGCGTCTGGCCGAAGTGATTCGGAAGCTTGGAAGTCCGCCGGTACTTGCATTGACCGGTACAGCCACTCCTGAAGTCCAGACGGATATCCAGCATTTGCTCGGTGATTTGGATATGGATGAGCATATCTATCCAATGGATAGGGAAAACATTTCTTACTTCGTACAGGAAGTGCAGGATCAGCAGGAAAAAAATGATACGATGCTTGCGCTGCTCCATAAAATACAGGCACCGACCATCATCTATTTTTCCAGCCGCAATATGGCAGAAAGCACGGCAGCCATCATCCGGACAAAAATGCCGGAGATGCCTTGTGCATATTATCATGGGGGCATGGAAAACGAGGATAGGATCCTGATCCAGCAGCAGTTCCTGTCTGGTCAGCTGCAGATCATTTGCTGCACAAGCGCATTTGGCATGGGCGTGGATAAAGAGGATGTACGCCTGGTCATCCACTACCATTTGCCAAGTGACAAAGAATCCTTCATCCAGGAGGTCGGCAGGGCTGGAAGGGATGGGAAAGAAAGTGTCAGTGTAGTACTTTACAGTCCGGGGGATTGGCAAATTCCGGTTCATTTGATCGAACAAGACCTGCCGGACAAATCTTCGATCCAGCAAATGATGCGTTTTCTGTATCAACGGGTAAAAGCACATCAAATCGAATTGCCTGCGTATGAATTGGTCGTCCAGCATATCCCCATCAGTGAGACACAATGGCGATTTTTACTTTATCAAATGGAGAAACATGATATAGTAAAGGGAAATCATCTGCTATACGGAAAGAAAGCTTGGAAGGATTTCCTGGATCAAATAGAGAAGTTTGTTGGAGACAGGAAAAAGCATAAGCTGAAGCAGCTGCAACGGATGAAAGACTGGGTCTATACGGATACATGCAGACGACAGTCACTTTTTGCAGAATTCCAACAAACAGTGCGCCAAGCTAAGGGGCGCTGTTGTGACAATTGCGGCGATACACTTGCTGGATGGCAGGTGAGCTTCACGAAACCACAGCCAGAACGTATTGGCTGGCGTGAACAACTGCGTCACCTCCTGTATCAGTGAAAATGGAAATGGAAGGATGGACACTTCATGGCAAAGACAGAAGAGAAGGACCAGAATCTAGAGGAACTGGTAGCGTCTGTGACGCAGTCTCCGGAGGAAAAGGAATCACAACCTGAACAAGGGGAATCGGATACTGAAGTCCAGCGCATCGACATTCTTAATTTACCTCCGCGCCGTGCGGTTCATGACGGGCAGCGGACAGGCTTTCGCCTGCATTGGAACGGAAGTCTTGCCAGGTTCATCCTCCTGACGGTCATCGTATTGGCGGTGATTGGTTTCATCCTGCTGTACACGGATGTACCGCAGTCGATCCCGACCTTGTTCTAGACCGTTTCCAGTTTGGACAACAAGGGTATTTTTAACACAAAGATTAATATACTAATTATACGTACAAATCCTTTCTGTTCGAAAGCCAGAGCGTATCATCAAAATGGACGCACCCATCTGGGGTTGTGCCGCGTACAAAACATAAAGCGAATCATATGCTATCTATATCTAGAATGGCATCCAAGGGGGAAAAGTGATGAAGTTAGAGCGCGTATCATTAAATCAATTCAAGATCTTTCTTACCTTCGACGATTTAATCGAGAGAGGCTTGACTAAAGAAGATCTGTGGCATGATCTTCCAGGCGTTCATCAGCTTTTTCACGATATGATGTTTGAAGCAAGCGATGAATTGGGCTTTGAATTGGAAGGTACACTTCTTGTTCAGGTGCATATTCTGCAAGCGCAAGGGATGCAAATCATCGTTACACAGTATCCGCAGACGGAAGACTTCGAAGAAGAAGAGGATTATATCGAGATGAAAGTGACACTGGACGAAAGCAGGGAGCTAATCTTCTCATTCACTGATTTTGAGGATATCATCAGCGTTTCGCGTCAGCTGGATCTAATCGGCATCGAAGACGCTGCTGTGTATTTTATGAATGATCTATATTACATGGAGATCCGTACATTGCTTCATCCGTCCGCAAGGGAAAACTTGATTGCGGTCATGTCGGAATTCGCCAACCCGAGTATCGTCACTTCGGTCCGGCTGAACGAATACGGCAAGATAATTTTTGAGAAAGATGCAATACGGCAGATATGCACGTATTTTGCATAAATCGATGAAGGTACCGGCGCCTCTGCCGGTATCTTTTTAAATTCGATCGAATAATCAGTTCTCATTATCCATACGTCCGCTTTTTTGTTAGAATGGATGTGGAGATTAGAAGTGATTATATCGCTATACAAGATGGGGAAATATATAGGAGGTACAGAACAGTGGCCGACAAAGCTGCGGAATCTACCAACAACAAGCATAGGGACTTATTAGAATCGACACAAAGGGTCGTTCAATCTGCTTTACAGAAACTTGGCTATCCGGAGGAAGTGTATGAATTACTGCGGGAGCCAGTCCGATTGATGACAGTCCGTATACCAGTGCGGATGGATGATGGCAGTACGAAAATTTTCACCGGGTACCGGGCCCAGCACAATGATGCAGTCGGTCCTACCAAGGGCGGTGTGCGTTTCCACCCGGAAGTAAGCGAGGATGAAGTGAAGGCATTATCTATTTGGATGAGTCTGAAAGCAGGAATCGTCGACTTGCCTTATGGCGGCGGTAAGGGCGGCATCATATGCGACCCCCGCGAAATGAGTTTCCGGGAGCTTGAAGGGGTGAGCCGTGGATATGTACGGGCCATCAGTCAGATTGTGGGCCCGACGAAAGATATACCAGCACCTGATGTGATGACCAATTCTCAAATCATGGCATGGATGATGGATGAATACAGCCGGATGGATGAATTCAATAATCCAGGTTTCATCACTGGAAAGCCGATTGTACTTGGCGGTTCAGAGGGCAGGGAAACAGCAACTGCCAAGGGCGTCACAATCTGCTTAAGGGAAGCTGCCAAGCAAAGGGGCATCAGCATCGAAGGAGCCCGGGTCGTCATCCAGGGTTTCGGAAATGCCGGCAGTTATCTGGCTAAGTTCATGCACGAAGCCGGGGCCAAAGTAATCGGTATCTCGGATGCTTATGGCGCGCTGCATGATCCGGATGGCTTGGATATCGATTATTTGCTTGATCGGCGTGATAGTTTTGGAACGGTGACCAACTTATTCAAGTCCACCATTTCCAATAAGGAATTATTGGAGCTTGATTGCGATATACTGGTGCCAGCAGCAGTGGAAAACCAGATCACCAAGGATAATGCACACAACATCAAAGCCCAAATCGTCATTGAAGCTGCGAATGGGCCGACCACTTTCGAAGCAACCGAAATTTTGACGGAACGTGGTATCCTGTTAGTTCCAGATGTGCTTGCATCTGCTGGAGGCGTGACTGTTTCCTATTTTGAATGGGTGCAAAACAACCAAGGTTACTATTGGACAGAGCAGGAAGTGGAAGAAAAATTGGAGAAAGTCATGCTGAAAGGATTCCAAAATGTCTACCAGACTGCACAGACAAGGCGCGTCGATATGCGACTGGCAGCTTACATGGTGGGGGTACGGAAGATGGCGGAAGCTTCCAGATTCAGAGGCTGGATCTAATTCTATCAATCGTAAAGATGCTCTTATCCTGAACGTAAGGGGATAAGAGTTTTCTCTTTTCTTTTGGAAAAGGGTCAGAAAGGGGCAGTACAATGCAAAAAGAGCAAGTGATAATCATAGGAGCAGGGCCATGCGGTATGTCTGCAGCAATCGAGCTGCAAAAAGTCGGCATCGAACCGCTTCTAATCGAAAAAGGCAATGTCGTTAACAGCATTTATCGATACCCTACACATCAGACATTTTTCAGTTCCAGCGAACGGCTGGAAATAGGTGATATCGCCTTTGTTACCGAAATGAAGAAACCGGTCAGGAATCAAGCGCTTGCCTATTATAGAACAGTGGCGCAGCGCCGGGATTTGCGAATACATACATTCGAACGTGTCACGCAGGTATCTGGCAGTAAACACGACTTCACGGTAACGACAAAGACAATCAGAGAAGAAGAAAAACAGTACAAAGCCGATTATGTCATCGTGGCAACAGGGTACTATGATCAGCCTTATTTAATGCAGGTGCCTGGTGAAGATCAGCCTCATGTTTTTCATTATTTCAAGGAAGCTCATCCATACTTCGGCAAGAATGTAACGGTGATCGGCGGAAAGAATTCAGCTGTCGATGCTGTGCTTGAACTTCATAAAGCGGGTGCCAATATCACAGCCCTCTATCGTGGCAGTACGTACTCCAAAAGTGTGAAGCCGTGGATCCTGCCGGAATATGAATCATTGGCTCGCAATGGATACATCGATCATAAGTTTAATGCACATATTAAAGAAATCACAAAAACACAGGTCATTTACGAAATGGAAGGATCGACGCATGCCGTCGATGCTGATTTCGTCTTTGCGATGACGGGCTATCGTCCTGATTTGAAGCTGCTGCAAGACATGGGCATCTTAATCCATCCTGAGACAGGCAAACCTGATCATGATCCGGAAACGATGGAGTCCAATGTTCCTGGCATATTCATAGCCGGGGTAATTGCAGCTGGTAATAATAACAATGAAGTATTCATCGAGAATGGACGTTTCCACGGCGGACAGATTGCCCGGTCGATCGCATCGCGTAACTGAAGAAAGGGAGCTGCATATGAAAGGGAAAGTTGTATTGGTAACTACAGGCGGCACGATTGCCAGTGTGCCGAATGAAGAAAGCGGGAAGCTCGCTTCCGGTGAAATGACGGGTGATCAGCTGCGGAGTCAGATTGACTTACCAGATCATATCGAAGTGACGGTTGTGAATGCATTACAGAAACCGAGTATGCATATTGCATTCGATGATCTGCTAACGTTAAAAGAAATGATTGAGAAGCAATTGGAGGATCCGGAAGTCAACGGAATCGTAGTTACGCATGGAACGGACTCTTTGGAAGAAACAGCTTATTTTCTTGATTTGACCATTCAGGATGCTCGGCCTGTCATAGTGACCGGTTCACAGCGAGCAATCCATGAACTCGGATCGGATGTTTTCATTAATCTGCGTCATGCAGTTCTTGCGGCCAATGATGATCAGTTGGTTGATTGCGGAACAGTCGTTGTCTTTAATGAGCGTATTTTTCCTGCCAAATATGTAAAGAAAGAACATGCCTCTAATATTCAAGGCTTTAATGCGTTCGGATTCGGCTATTTGGGCATTATCGACAATGATAAAGTGTATCTTTACCAAAGACCAGTCAAACGGTATACATATGAGCTGAAGCGCAAACTGCCGGATGTGGATATCATTAAGTGCTATTTGCAGGCGGACGGAAAATTCATCAAAGCAGCGCGTGAAGCAGGCGTCCAGGGAATCGTGCTGGAGGGAGTGGGGCGAGGGCAGGTTGCGCCGAAAATGAAAGAGGAGATTCTCCTTGCCCTGCAAGCTGGTATTCGTATCATCTTGACGACTGCATCGGAAGAAGGCAATGTTTACACGACATATGATTACGAGGGCAGTGCTTATGATCTGTATAAGGCTGGCGTTCTGTTAGGTAAGGACCAGGATAGCAAGAAGGCACGAATCGAGCTTGCTGTTGCACTTGCATCCAATCAGATGGACAGATTACTATAGACCTCAGGACCTATTTCCTGTTTCTTTCCAGCAATATATTCCAAAAGGATTGAGCACATGGTACGATAAAGGTAGATTGTTAGTTGGAAGAGGTGCTATCATGCTTACCATCCTTTCCGCTGCGATTGCCCCAGCACTCGCGCTGCTTACCTTCTTCTATTTGAAGGACCGTTTGGAGCCCGAGCCGCTCGGCATGGTATTGCGGACTTTTCTATATGGCGCGCTGCTTGTATTTCCAATCATGTTCATTCAATATGCATTGAAAGCAGAAGGAGTCAGTACGCATCCGCTCGTCTATTCTTTCTTTACCATCGGATTCATGGAGGAATTCTTCAAATGGTTCATTTTCCTGTATACTGCTTTCCGGCATACAGAAATGGACTCTGTTTATGATGGAATCATCTATGGTGTCAGCATAAGCTTAGGTTTTGCTACGGTAGAGAATGTACTTTATTTATTTGCTCATGGTGTTGATTATGCTTTTACACGTGCCCTTTTCCCAGTGTCATCCCATGCACTGTTTGGCGTATTGATGGGATATTACCTCGGTCGGGCAAAGTTTGGGAGCAGGCATCCTCGTTTACGCGTATTCGGTGCGATGCTGGTTCCTTTTTTGCTGCATGGATTGTACGATTACATCCTTTTGGCAGTGACATTCAATTGGGTTTATGTACAGGCACCGTTCATGATCATTCTTTGGATCATCGGACTCCGTAAAGTGCGAGCAGCAATCCGCCATCCTATTGAACAGATACAAATGAAAGAGTCAGGCAGTTAATCTGCCTGACTCTTTTTTTGTTGCATAATATAGTCGCTCTGGAAGAAAGCTATCGGTAGTCAGATCATAGTTAGGTTGGAGGAAATGAACAATGGAATTCAAGAAGTTTCGGCTTTGTCAATTGTTTTGTGCTGCTCTGCTCCTATTAGGTTTAATCCTGTCGGCACCTGTGCAGACCAGTGCCTTTTCCGAACAGGTGATCCAGCACGGAGCCACAGGGGATGACGTGGTGGAATTGCAAGCCCGTTTGCAATATGCAGGATTCTATAATAAAAAAATAGACGGCGTTTTCGGCTGGAGTACGTATTGGGCATTGCGCAATTTCCAATATGAATTCGGAATGGAAATCGACGGTGTCGCAGGCAAGCAGGCAAAAGATAAATTGGTATCCATTACAAATTATGATAAAGCCTTTGTCATGCGTCAAATCCAGGAAGGAAATACATTTACCTATTATGGCGGCACACCGCAGGAGCAGCAAGTGAAAAAGCGCGGTAACGGTGGTAACGGTGGTAATGAAGGCAGTAAGGCAAAACCGCAGAATACATCCGCGGTCAACGTTCCCAATGGTTATTCCCAGAATGATATTAAACTGATGGCAAATGCTGTGCATGGAGAAGCACGCGGGGAACCATATGAAGGACAGGTAGCGGTCGCAGCCGTCATCCTGAACAGAGTGGAAGATCCATCGTTTCCGAATACGATTTCCGGTGTCATCTTTGAGCCAAGAGCATTTACGGCAGTTGCTGATGGACAAATATGGCTGACGCCGGATGAAACAGCCGAACAGGCGGTAATCGATGCAATCAACGGCTGGGATCCTTCGGGCGGAGCGATTTATTATTTCAATCCGAACACAGCCACTTCACCATGGATTTGGGGCAGACCGCAAATCAAAACGATTGGTGAGCATATTTTCTGTATGTAGAAAGGAGAGCGAAGGATGTACAAATGGGTGATAATCGGAGTTCTTGCTTTGGCGCTTACAGGAACCGCAATCTGGGGTATGAATGAACGTCAGGAAAAGAATGACATTAGGATGCAGGCAGAAAACAACTATCAGCGTTCCTTCCATGAGCTGACTTATCGGATTGACACGCTGCATGATAAAATCGGAGCGACACTTGCAATGAATTCCAGGGATTCCCTGTCACCGCAATTGGCGGAAATTTGGCGGTTATCCTCCGAAGCGCATACGGATGTCGGCCAGCTGCCGCTTGCACTGATGCCCTTTGAAAAAACGGAGAAATTTTTGACCAACATCGGGGATTTTACGTACAAAACAGCTGTAAGGGACTTGGACAAGGAACCGTTGTCAGAGGAAGAAATGCAGCGCTTGGAGAAATTGCATGATAACGCAGGTCAAATCAAGGATGAACTTCGGAATGTCCAAAACACCGTCCTCGGTAATAATCTACACTGGAGCGATGTGGAAATGGCATTGTCGGATGACGAACCGGATCACTCGGATAATGCCATCATTTCAAGTTTTGAGACAGTAGAGAATAGTTCAGGCGGTTTCAACGAAGAAAAGGACTTTAACAATGGCGCTTTGCCCGCCTCCAATGAAGAGCATAAATTCGAAGGAGTCACCGGTGAGCGAATCAACCAGAAACAAGCGAAAACAATAGCAGCGAAAGCCTTTGATTTGAATACCATCAGTGGTATCTCAGGCGGAAAATCAGGCAAGGGATCGGATGTACCGCTTTACAGTCTCTCATATGAAAAGGATGGGGAAAGCGGTTATGCTGATATCAGTCAAAAAGGCGGCCATATCCTCACATTGATGATGCAGCGGGATCGGGAGGATCCGAAATTAGGCTTGCATGATGCGCAGCAAAAAGCTCAGGACTTTCTTGAAAAACAGAAATTGACGGAAATGGAAATGGTCCAGAGCAGTCAATACGATTCCGTGGGTATCTTCTTCTTTGTACCTGTCCAGGACGATGTACGCATTTATGCAGATATTGTCCAGGTCAAGGTCGCGCTCGATAATGGCGATATTCTAGGTTATAATGCCCGTGACTATTTCATGAATCATCACGAGCGTGACATAGCCAAACCTAAGCTGACAGAAGAACAAGCGACCAAGAAACTCAACCAAAATGTCCAAGTCCAGGAAACCCATCTTGCTTTGATCGAGAACGATACACATGAAGAAACGCTTGTGTATGAAATCATGGGCACACGTAATGATGAAACGTACCGTATCTATGTAAATGCGGATACAGGACAGGAAGAAGAAATCGAGAAACAGACGACGACAGAAGCACGTTTCTTGCAAAGTACGTAAAGGGGATGGCAAACAGCCTTCCCCTTTTTGATTATTTTTGCAATAATAGGAAGAAAGAACGATTCAAGGGAAGAGGAGAGGCGCTTGCTGAAAATCGGTAGTACTTTGTTATTAGAAATAACAGATGTTTCAAATAGTGAAAAATGGCTACGATATCGGTCCAAAGTAATAGATTTGACAGACGATGAGATTTATATCGGGTACCCGATAAATGAAAAGACAAAAAGGACAGACATTTTTCCAGTCGGAACGGTTTTCAAAGCCTTATATGTAACAGAAGATGACAACGCCTATACATTTGTTACAACAATAAAAGGCAAGGAAATGTTAAAAGTTCCTGCTTTGATGCTATCCATGCCAAAAGAAGGAGAAATCCGGAAAATACAGCGTCGTCAGTACGTGCGGATATCCGCATGCACGGATGTGGCTCTCTATAGTGAGGAAAGAGAGATCAACCCTGTCTCATCCATTACACTTGATATCAGCGGGGGCGGGTTATCCATGCTGCTGCCAGAAAATCATGGGTTCCAGGAAAAGATGAAGGTGAAGCTGTATATTGCTTATACCTTGCAAAAAGACGGTCCAGCTTTTTTGACTGCGCCCGGACACATCGTCCGTATCGCCCGCAATGAAAAATCAGGGAAAATCCTTGCCAGTATTCAGTTTGACAATATCCAGGAACGGGACAGACAAGCAATTATACGCTTTTGCTTCGAGCGCCAGCGGGAACAGCGAAAAAAGGACAGCAGATGATGTAGACTTCAAATAGACCAGGCTGCTATCCTATGTTATGCTTTATTAGGTTTTATTTCCGATTACGATGAGAAAAAGGATTGAATTAGATGAAGTCGAAAAATATCGCTATCGCTATTGATGGACCTGCTGCTGCAGGCAAGAGTACCGTATCCAAGTTGGTTGCCAAGAAATTACAATTCGTCTATGTGGATACTGGTGCTATGTATCGGGCGCTTACGCTGACAGCACTCGAAGCAGGAGCCGACTTGGAATCAGAAGAAGCGCTGCTAACCTTGCTTCAAGGGATAGATATCGTCCTGATGCAGCACGACGACGGTCAAAAAGTACTTGTGAACAGCAATGACGTGACTGAAGCAATTCGTACGAATGAAGTGACGAATAATGTATCCGTCGTTGCCAAACATCCGCTGGTACGGGAAGAAATGGTGAGACGCCAGCAGAAACTTGCAGCTGATAATGGCATCGTCATGGATGGCCGCGACATCGGGACTCGTGTCCTTCCGGATGCCGACGTGAAGATTTTCATGATCGCTTCTGTGGAGGAACGCGCAGAGCGTCGTTATAAAGAGAATATCGCCAAAGGGTTCGAGGCGGACTTGGCGCAGTTGAAAGAAGAGATACGCCTCCGGGACAAGCTCGATTCCGAAAGGGAAGCATCCCCGCTTGTAAAAGCGGAAGATGCTGTGGAGATCGATACGACTGCGCTATCGATCGAGGGAGTCGTCGAGAAGATTCTTGACGCAGTTTACAACGTGATTGGGAAATAAGGAGAGGGGATTATGTCATTATATTCCGTTGGTAAGGTGATAGTAAGTGCCGTCCTTTATCCGATTTTTCGTATAAAGGTATACGGTAAGGAGCATGTTCCTAAGGAAGGCCCGGTACTGGTCTGTGCCAACCATATCTCCAATTTCGATCCACCCGTTTTAGGAATCACTTGTCCGCGTGATATTTCCTTCATGGGAAAAAGTGAGCTTTTCAAATTCAAGCCGCTCGGTTTCTTGATGAAACATTTGAATGTGTTTCCGGTCAAGCGTGGCATGCAGGATCGGAGTGCGATTCGCGTTGGCTTGGATATCCTGGCAGAAGGCAAGACAATGGGACTATTCCCGGAGGGGACCAGAAGCAAGGATGGCAAGCTCGGTAAGCCGCTTCCTGGAATAGGATTCTTTGCGATGCGTTCAGAAGCGAAAGTTGTACCTTGTGCGATTATCGGCTCCTATAAAGGGGTAAAAGCATTGAAAGTAATCTATGGACCGCCGATTGATATGGAAGAGCTGAGAGCGCGGAAAGCACCAGCCAAAGAAGTGTCGCAAGTGATCATGGATGAAATCCAACTTCTGATAAACAAGCATGCCGGATAGATGCCCTATCACTTGACAAATATCTTCAAATGTTAGAAGTTAGAAAAAAGGACATTTCTATGTTTTTTTACTTATGTTTTGTCTTGTAAACTGAAGGAGGTCTCTTTGATGGATGAAATGAATGAGCAAGCTACTGATTTCAAGGAATTGTCTGTAGGTGATACTGTAACCGGTAAAGTGGTGAAAGTAGAAGATAAACAAGCTTTGGTAGACATCGGCTACAAAGTGGAAGGTATCCTGCCAATCAGTGAATTATCCAGTCTTCATGTAGAGCGTGCTGCCGACGCAGTAAGTGAAGGTGAAGAGTTGACACTAAAAGTGAAAAAAGTGGATGACGAAGAAGTCGTCCTTTCCAAGCGCGCGGTTACAGCTGAACTTGCTTGGGAAGACTTGGAAGCGAAATTCGAATCCGGAGAAGTATTCGAAGCAGAAGTCAAGGAAGTCGTCAAAGGCGGTCTTGTCGTAGATGTGGGTCTTCGCGGATTCATTCCAGCTTCACTTGTGGAAACGTATTTTGTCGAAGAGTTCGAAGAATACAAAGGCAAACCGCTTACGTTGAAAGTGGTCGAGCTTGATCGCGAACAAAACCGTGTCATCCTTTCCCACCGTGCAGTAGCAGAGGAAGAGGAAGCTTCCAAAAAGCAGGATGTGCTGGACAGCCTGGAAGCAGGTCAAGTGATTGACGGTACAGTACAGCGTTTGACTGATTTTGGTGTCTTCGTCAGCATCGGAGGCGGAATCGACGGTCTCGTACACATCTCCCAACTTTCCCACGAACACGTGGAAAAGGCATCCGATGTGGTGACAGAAGGCCAGGAAATCAAAGTCAAAGTGCTAAGTGTCGACAAAGACAGCGAGCGCATCAGCCTATCCCTGAAAGAGACACTCCCTGGACCATGGGAAAACATCAGTGACCGCGCACAAGCAGGGGATGTGCTTGAGGGTGAAGTGAAACGTCTGGTAAGTTTCGGCGCATTCGTCGAAGTATTCCCTGGTGTCGAAGGTCTTGTCCACATTTCCCAAATCGCCAACCGTCACATCGGTACGCCGCAGGAAGTATTGGAGCCAGGACAAAAGGTACAAGTGAAAGTACTTGATGTGAACGAGTCTGAAAAACGAATGAGTCTGAGCATCAAGGAATTGGAACAAGATGAAAATAATGCTGTCATCAAAGAATATGAAAAAGAAGAGGAGCATTCCGGCTTCCAGCTTGGAGATATTCTCGGTGACAAATTGAACAAGTATAAGCAGTAAAAATGAGACCAAGATTGCCTCTGGGCAGCCTTGGTCTTTTTTTGCCCTCGACGTATAGTTTTCCTCCTCTCTTGTCATAATGCTGATAAAAGGAGGCGAATATATGGAGGGGTTTTACTTTTTCTGGGCAACTTGGATCAGCTGGGTCCTGGTGACTTTTTTTATGAGACATTCATTGGCAAGGACATTATTTGGATTTGCCATATTACTCACGATATCATTATCTGGTTTTTCCTTTGATTTTGCTGGACACCGAATTTTTGCAACGGTTTTTCTGCTTGCTGTCATCGGTTACTTATTTATATTTGCCAGTAAACGAGTGGGCCGCGGCACTTTTGGAAGTATTTGTCTGGGGATTGGTTATACTGGCATGTTGCTTTGGGAACTGACAAATCCTATCGCACTGCCGATTCCGCGTATTCTTATATTTTCACTGATTTTATTTGCACTTGTCTTTTACCTGACTAGGGATTTTTACTTGCAGCTTGGTATCATTTGCTTAGGATTTGCCATGGGGGAAGTGATGTATCTATTTTTATTGGATATCTATGGACTTCATCAGGAAGCAGGCGGTTTTAAAGCATTGGATGTGTTGGGTACCGTTTTGTTATTGTTGATAGTTGCTAAACTTGCGGGTGAGCTGAGAAAATATCTGCGGAATAGATCGAAATGGACTGCCAAACGTACATGATGTCGAAATATATTGTTTCCCTATGGCGCTTTTGCTAGAATGAAACAGTTAGGTTGCAACAGAAGGACCAGCATATAAAGGAAAGTAGGAAAGGATGTTCCTTTCATGAGGAAATCAGTAGTTGCCATTGTAGGCAGACCAAACGTAGGAAAATCAACCATATTCAACCGTCTGGCCGGGGAAAGGATCTCCATTGTGGAAGATACACCTGGTGTGACACGTGACAGAATCTATACGGAAGCTGAATGGCTGAACCAGCCGTTTAACATAATTGACACCGGCGGTATCGAAATCGGAGATGCACCATTTCTAGTGGAAATCCGCGAACAGGCAGAACTTGCCATAGCAGAAGCAGATGTCATCATCTTTATGGTGAATGGACGCGAGGGTATCACGGGAGCGGATGAAGAAGTAGCGAAGATTTTATTCCGTTCCAATAAGCCAGTTGTACTGGCTGTCAATAAAGTGGACAACCCGGAAATGCGGGATCAGATTTATGAGTTTTACAGCCTTGGCTTTGGAGAGCCATTCCCGATTTCTGGTACACATGGTTTAGGTCTGGGTGATTTGCTTGACGCAACTGTCCAGCATTTCCCTGAACGTGCCGAGATGCAGGAAGATGAAGAGACGATCCATTTCAGTTTGATCGGCAGGCCGAATGTCGGTAAATCATCCCTGGTGAATGCACTGCTCAATCAAGAGCGTGTCATCGTAAGTGATGTTGCAGGGACGACACGTGATGCAGTGGATTCAACATTTACCAGAGAAGGACAGGATTTTGTCATCATCGACACTGCCGGTATGCGCAAACGCGGAAAAGTATATGAAACGACAGAGAAATACAGCATTCTCAGGGCATTGAAAGCGATTGAACGCTCCGATGTCGTCCTTGTCCTGATCAATGCGGAAGAAGGTATTATCGAGCAAGATAAGAAAATTGCCGGATATGCACATGATGCGGGTAAGGCAATTGTAATTGTCGTTAATAAATGGGACACCGTTGAATCAGATGAGAAAAAAATGAAAGAGTTCGAAGATGAAATCAGGGCGCATTTCCTTTACCTGGATTATGCTCCGATCGTCTTCTTGTCCGCCAAGACGAAAAAGCGGATTCATACACTAATGCCAGCGATACTGACGGCGAGTGAGAACCATGCCAAACGCATTCAGACGAATGTGTTGAATGATGTGATCATGGATGCCTTGGCGATGAACCCGGCTCCGACATATAAGGGTCAGCGTTTGAAAGTGCTTTATGCCACTCAAGTGGCGGTCAAGCCGCCAGCTTTTGCAGTATTCGTCAATGATCCGGAATTGATGCACTTTTCTTATGTCCGTTTTTTGGAGAATCGCATCAGGGAGGCATTCGGATTCACTGGTACACCAATAAAGATTTTCCCAAGAAGAAGATCCTAAAAAGGGACGAGGAGGATTTATATGACACAACGAATAGCAGCAATACTCGGTGCCGGCAGTTGGGGAACCGCCCTTGCCATGGTTTTGGCGGATAATGGGCATGAGGTCAGACTTTGGTCGCATAATCCTGGACAGGTCGCAGCAATCAATGAAGAACGGCTGAACGAGAAGTACCTGCCCGGAGTGACGCTTCCTGAGTCCATTACCGCATATGCAGACTTAGGAGACTCTGTACGCGATGCGGATGCTGTCATACTTGTCGTCCCTGCCAAAGCAACTCGTGAGGTGGCGTCAAAGCTGTCATCGTATCTTCCAGCAGACGCTGTCATCGCGCATGCTACGAAGGGAATCGAGCCGAAAACAAGCAAGCGGGTTTCCGAGATGATCGAAGAAGAACTAAATGCTGTCGATCATCGTCCTGTCGTTGTTCTATCTGGTCCAAGCCATGCCGAGGAAGTGGCGAAAAGGCAGCCGACGACGTTGAGCGCTTCCTCTGTCGCAATGGAAGAAGCAAAGAAGATCCAAGAGCTGTTCATGAATGAGAATTTCCGTGTATACACGATCACGGATATGGTCGGTGTGGAACTTGGCGGGTCGTTAAAAAATATCATTGCGCTTGGAGCAGGTATTTCTGATGGTCTTGGATACGGAGATAATGCCAAAGCGGCTTTGATAACTAGGGGGCTCGCAGAGATTGCCCGTCTAGGTACGAAGCTTGGGGCGAATCCGCTGACATTCATCGGCTTATCCGGTATGGGAGATCTTATTGTGACATGCACAAGTGTGCACAGCCGGAATTGGCGTACTGGCAATATGCTCGGAAAAGGCATGAGTTTGGAGGAAGCGCTTGCGCAGATGGGGATGGCTGTCGAAGGTGTCCGGACGACAGAGGCTGTGGCAGAGCTCGCCGCCAAAGCTGGTGTCGATATGCCGATTACGAAGGGTATCAATCAAATTCTCTTCCATGGCGCCAAAGCAAAGGACATCGTCGATCAGCTGATGACACGTCTGCCGAAGCATGAAATGGATGATCTTCAAGATGTACTGAATGCCCGCTAACGTTTTCTCATTCCTTGCATATACTGTTTCGTAGCTAATCTGCAAGGAGGAATGAATGTGGCAGACTTTCAGAAGAACCTGATTGACCAGATTCAGAAAAAATCGAATGTGAAGGCTGATGATATCTACAAGGTAGCCAACTCCGTAAAAAGTGCGAACTTCCAAGATGAGGCGACGGTGCGCGGTTTGGTGAAGCAATTGGCTGCTATGGCAGGCAAGCCTCTTTCGCAAGAGAAAGAAGATAAAATCGTCAAAGCGATCATCGGTAACAACATGCCAGCCGATATGAGCACATTGAGCAAATTATTCAAAAACTAACAGCGGCAATTGGGCAGAACAACTTACCATCCCTTGCCCTTTACGCATAAACTAACTCGCACCAGCATATTTTTCTAGGTTGCCTTGGGTATATTTAGTCTATTTCAAGAAGAAGCTTCTGCTTCTTCTTTTTTTTATGGTATGAACCCCCAGGCATGCGCATAGATTATCGGCAGAGGGCAATATGCTGTTCGTCCTTTCCTGCAAAAACGCCCTTTGATGCCAGCAGGCAAGGAATCCATTATTTCTAGCATATTTGGATAGGACAACATCATAAACTGCTAGTGTATGTAGCTAAGACTGTCCATGCATCGAAAGTAGATCGGGAGGGGATCTTTTGGAAAGAGTAGATATTTTTAAAGATATCTCGAAACGGACAAATGGCGATATCTACCTTGGGGTGGTAGGGGCTGTCCGAACCGGGAAATCGACTTTTATCAAGAAGTTCATGGAGCTGGTTGTCCTGCCTAACATGGAAGATGAAGCCGAGCGGGCCCGGGCCCAAGATGAATTACCCCAAAGCGCTGCGGGTCGGACAATCATGACAACCGAACCGAAATTCGTCCCGAACAACGCCGTCTCCCTTCAGGTGGACGAAGGTCTGGAAGTAAGTGTCCGGGTCGTCGACTGTGTAGGATATACGGTGGAAAGTGCGAAAGGTTTCGAGGATGAAAATGGGCCGCGTATGATCAATACGCCTTGGTATGAAGAGCCAATTCCTTTTCATGATGCGGCAGAGATCGGGACTCGCAAGGTCATACAGGAACATAGCACCATTGGTGTCGTCGTGACAACGGATGGCACAATCGGTGAAATTCCCCGCAGTGACTATGTGGAACCGGAAGAGCGTGTCGTATCTGAGCTGAAGGAAGTCGGCAAACCGTTCATCATGGTCATCAACTCTGTCACACCGCATAATCAAAACACAGAGCTGCTCCGCCAGGAATTGAGTGAGAAATATGACATCCCGGTGATTGCGATGAGCGTGGAAAGCATGACAGAGCACGATGTGTATAACGTACTGCGCGAGTCCTTGTATGAGTTCCCGGTTTTGGAAGTGAACGTCAATCTGCCAAGCTGGGTCATGGTGCTTAATGAAGATCATTGGCTTCGTTCCAATTATCAAGCGGCCATCCAGGAAACGGTAAAGGATATCAAGCGCCTTCGTGATGTGGATCGCGTGGTAGGATACTTTGATGAATATGATTATATTGAAAGAGCCAATCTGGCAGGAATGGAGCTTGGTGAGGGGATTGCCGAAATTGATTTGCATGCTCCGGATGCTTTGTACGACCAGGTACTGAAGGAAATCGTCGGCGAAGAAATCCGCGGTAAGGATCATCTGCTGCAGCTTATGCAGGATTTCTCACACGCCAAACGGGAATACGACCAAGTGTCTGATGCACTGCATATGGTCAAACAGACAGGTTATGGTATTGCTGCACCGAGTTTGCAGGACATGGCTTTGGATGAACCAGAAATCATCAGACAAGGTTCCCGATTCGGTGTTCGGCTGAAGGCAGTGGCGCCTAGCATCCATATGATCAAAGTGGATGTCCATTCCGAATTTGCACCGATTATCGGAACAGAGAAACAAAGTGAGGAACTGGTACGCTATCTGATGCAGGACTTTGAGGAAGATCCGCTTTCCATCTGGGATTCAGATATCTTCGGTCGTTCCCTCAATAGCATCGTACGAGAAGGAATCCAAGGAAAAATCAGTTTGATGCCAGAGAATGCCAGATACAAATTGAAGGAAACACTGGAAAGAATCATCAACGAAGGATCGGGTGGTTTGATTGCGATCATTCTATGAGCGGCAAATGAGCCGCTTTATTTTTTTTGTCAAAAATATACTGTAATAGAGATAAATTTAAGGTTTTATGGCGTTTTGTGTTGAATTATGCTGCTAAGTCGTTTATTATAAGCGTTGATATCGCAACGCGAGCGGTATTGATAGGTATAAAACCTATCTTTATGGTGAACAAATGATAGCAAATGCTATTGTTTTTCTGTTCAAGGTAATGTCAGGGAGGTGTAAACATGAATAAAACAGATCTAATCAATACTGTTGCTGAGAAAAGCGACCTTTCCAAAAAGGATGCTACGAAAGCTGTCGATGCGGTTTTCGATTCAATCATGGATTCTTTGAAACAAGGTGACAAAGTACAATTGATCGGTTTCGGTAACTTCGAAGTACGCGAACGTGCTGCACGTAAAGGCCGCAACCCGCAGACTGGGAACGAAATCGAGATTCCAGCGAGCAAAGTTCCAGCGTTCAAAGCTGGCAAGGCCCTGAAAGACAGTGTGAAATAATTACATATGGGCTAGGATAAGGGATGCCTGAATCTATCAGGTGTCCCTTTTTATTTGACGAGCTTGCAGACAAGACGAATCGGGACATGCTGTGCTATAATACTTTTTATACAGTTTGAAATACGAAAAGGGCGCAGGTGATTGTTTTGTCCTATGCATCCATGGAAGAGCTACATACATTACGAAATAAAATAGAGAAGCGCATGCAGCTGGCTTATCTGGACGAGAATACAGAGGAACCATTCTTGGATGAGAATAAGCTGTTGGCATTGCAGACGCTATTTGGTCAAACGAACCTGCCCGATAAGCAGCAGACAGACTACGCGGTTACGATCATGCTGATTCAGATGGCCTTGGATACGCATGATAAAGTGATCAGGATTACCAAGGCCGACGAGACCGACGAAGAACGGAAGAACAGACAGCTGACGGTGCTGGCAGGTAATTATTACAGTGCGCTCTATTATCAGATACTTGCCGGACTTGGAGAGATTGATATGGTGGCGTTGCTGGCAACCAGTATCAAGGAAATCAATGAACAGAAAATGTCGCTTTACTATGATACGACAACAGCGGAAGCATTCTTTACAAAGCTCGGACGTCTGGAAGGCAGCTTGTTCCGGACAGCAGCTTCCCGCTACACCGATACAGCAAGTCTTGAGCCACTGGATGACTATTTCTTGATCAGCAAGCTAAAGCGAGAAGCAAGGGGCAACAAACAGGCCCCCCTCTCCCTGAAGCTTGCTGCAATCCTCGAAAATCAAGAGAGTGGAATGACTGCGATGGAAGCGATACACGAGGAGATGGAAGCTGCTAAAGTCAGACTCCTAGCAAAGCTGGATCTACTGCCGCCAGCCTATGCGCTGCTTTCCCGTAAGCTTTTGCTTCAGGGGAATCGGCAAAAAGAGTTATATCTGGAAGAAGGGTAATTATGGCACAAGAAACGAAAGAACAGCGTGTACATCACGTATTTGAAAAGATATATGACCGCTATGATTTTATGAACTCCGTCATTTCCTTCAGGCGCCATAGAGCCTGGAGAAAGAGTGTCATGAAGAAAATGCAGGTGAAGCCAGGCGATGCTGCACTGGATGTATGCTGCGGCACAGGTGATTGGTCCTTTTCCCTTGCGAAGGCTGTTGGGCCAAATGGAAAAGTGACAGGACTCGATTTCAGTAAAAATATGTTATCAGTAGCAGAAAAGAAAAATGAGGGAAATCCGCATGAGCAGTTATCTTTCATTTGGGGAAATGCAATGGAACTGCCATTTGAGGATGATTCCTTTGATTTTGTGACAATCGGCTTTGGCTTACGGAATGTGCCGGACTATCTTCAAGTATTGAAGGAGATGTACCGCGTCGTGAAGCCTGGAGGCAAGGTAGTATGCCTGGAAACTTCCCAGCCGACAATGATTGGATTCAAACAAGCATATTATTTTTATTTCAAGCGGATCATGCCAGTGCTTGGTAAGCTTTTGGCGAAAAGCTATGCTGAATATAGCTGGCTGCAGGAATCTGCAAAGGACTTTCCCGGAAAGAAAGAGCTCCGTGCATTATTCCAGCAGGCAGGATTGACGAACGTGAAGATTAAGACATATACAGGCGGCGTAGCGGCTATGCACATGGGAGAGAAGCCGGCGGTCAGAAGCTGACTGGTAATATGTCTGGACGGATGAAGGTGACATGAATGAAACTACCGATGATCTACTCATATTTAAAAAAGGACTTGGACAAGATCGAGGATGCGATGACCAATACGATTCGAGCAGAGCATCCTGTCCTGGAAGATGCGTCGGTACAGCTTCTCCGAGCCGGCGGGAAACGGATTCGGCCGGTTTTTGTTTTGCTCAGCGGGAAGTTTGGTACATATGAGCTTCCTCGGATACAAACCGTTGCTGTCGCACTCGAATTGATCCATATGGCATCATTGGTCCACGACGATGTCATTGACGATGCTGAACTCCGTCGAGGCAAACCGACTGTAAAAGCGAAGTGGGATAATAAAGTGGCCATGTATGCGGGGGATTATATATTCGCCCGTTCCCTGGAATACTTATCGAAGCTCGAGGAACCTAGGGCACATCAGATCCTTGCACATACGATCGTGGAGCTTTGCATCGGTGAAGTGGAACAGATCAGGGATAAATATCGGATTGAGCAGCATCTGAAGGACTACCTACGCCGGATACGCCGCAAGACGGCAATCCTAATCGCTGCGAGTGCCCGGCTCGGAGCGATTGCCTCTGGTGCGGCGCTTGGTTATGAACAAGCATTGTATCGATATGGTTATTACGTAGGGATGAGCTATCAGATCATCGATGATGTGCTTGATTTTACAGCATCCGAGACAGATTTGGGTAAACCGGCCGGAGGCGACTTGCTCCAGGGCAATATGACGCTCCCTGCACTCTTGGCTTGCGAAGATCGCTTGTTCAAGGAACGGCTCACACAAGCCTTCCGTGATCCGGAAGCGCTCGATCGGGAAGCCTTGGAACCATTTATCCAGCATATCAAAACATCCGATGCCATCGAGAGATCGCTTGCGATCAGTGACCGTTATCTGGAGAAGGCATACCGGGAATTGGACAAGCTGCCGCCAACAAGAGATCGGAATACACTGAAACAAATTGCAAGACATATAGGTAAGCGCAGCTCCTGATTGTAAAACGCTTACACTTTTGCTATTATTACTGTGAAGTTCATAAAGAGGGAGCTGCAGTGAAAATGGAAAAAACATTTTTGATGGTGAAACCGGATGGTGTGCAACGAGGACTGATTGGGGAAATCGTGACGAGATTCGAAAAGAAAGGCTTGAAGCTCCTTGCGGGAAAGATGATGGTAGTGTCGGAAGAACAAGCAAAAACGCATTACATAGAACATGAAAGCAAACCCTTTTTCGATTCACTGATAAGCTATATTACATCAGGTCCCGTATTTGCGATGGTCTGGGAAGGTAAGGATGCCATTACGCTGACACGGAGTATGATCGGGGCAACCAAACCAACGGAAGCAGCACCTGGTACGATCAGAGGCGATTATGCAGTGGAGATGAGCCGTAACCTTATACATGGTTCTGACAGTGCAGAAAGCGCTGAACGCGAAATAGCGAATATGTTCGAACCAAATGAACTGATCCAATATGAACAAGTAATAGCAAAATGTCTATATGAATGAATTTAAAAAGCTGGGACAAAAGTCTTCCACTAGATGAAAACCCGAACTATGACGCAATTCTTTAACAAAGATTTGCGTAAGTTCGGTTTTTTTTTATATTAGTCTTACACTAACTAAGCAGATTACGAAGACTCCTCATATCTTTTTGTATTTGTTTTCATTTCCTGCAGGAATAGCACGAGTCTGAACACCTCGCTTTTCCATTAGAAAAGCGAAAAGACTGTTTGGAAACACTGGGAAAGGGCTGAACCGGTCGTTTTATCCTGCAAGGCAATTGCTTATCCCGTAGTTATTGGTCTTTGGCTCTAGAGCGTGAAGATGCTGAGACCATGCTTATAGAAAGTGAAATGTTTTGCCGAGTCATTGTTCGCGGAGTATTGTATGTTTTGTCTTGAGTAAGCACTTTTTTCTATTTTCTCCTACCAACTATCCTTTATATACAGTAAAATGGAACTAGATACATATAGACAGGAGAACATGATGTGGCAGCAGATTATGAATACTTTGTGCAGCAGATTAAAGCAAATACCGGCATAGATTTATCTCAATATAAAGAAGCACAGATGCTAAGGCGTCTGACTACGCTTCGCGAAAAAAGGGGCTACCAGGATTTCAAGGCATACTTCCAGGCAATCCGTGGTGATGCAGCGCTAATGGACGAGTTCCTGGATCGCATGACTATCAATGTGTCTGAATTTTATCGTAATTATCAGCGATGGGAAGTGCTGGAACGACGCATCCTCCCTGAACTGCTTAAAAAAAAGAAGCCGTTGAAAATATGGAGTGCAGCTTGTTCCACCGGCGAAGAACCTTACACATTGGCCATCCTGCTCGAGCGTTACGCAAAAGGTACAGCCTACACGATTCATGCCACTGATCTGGATCAACGTGTGCTGGAAACAGCGAAAATCGGAAAGTACAATGAAAGGGCACTGAAAGAAATGCCAGCGGCAATCAAATCCGCTTATTTCACACAAGAGGGTCCTATATTCCAAATTAAAGAAGAATTAAAGCAGCATATACAATTCAAGCAGCATAATCTGCTTGCGGATGCTTATGATACAGATTATGATCTCATCATCTGTCGGAATGTCCTCATTTACTTCACAGAAGAGGCAAAAGCAGATATCTATCATAAGTTCAGTAAGTCACTGGCGTACAACGGCTATTTGTTTGTAGGCAGTACTGAGCAGATCTTCAATCCGAATACGTACGGGCTGCGGGCTGTGGACACATTCTTCTACCAAAAGCAATAAGGCCCGAACGATAGTATCCGGTCAAACAAAAATCCGAACTATGCAATTTGCCAATGAATTTGCATAAGTTCGGATTTTTAAGTTAAACTGCCGGAATACTGTAACGTCTTCGCACAGTTTGTCAGCTCGACAAAGCTCACCAGCCCCGTTCCCTCAGAGTATTTCCAGGGCGACAATTCAGAGCAGCTTATCACTTTTCATCCCGTAGGGCTTGATCAATTTGAATAGCGTGTTTTATTCTTTGACTTTGATGATTCTTGATACATGACGAATTACGAATTTCGGCAGGAAGAAGGAAATGGAAAACACGAGCAGGAAGGCAATAATCCAAGATCTGAACCAGGTGGCGTATGGAAAAGCATGCAGACCTGAATTGACAGCTGTAAGTGTAAATGAAATGATGGCGGTCATGATGGTTGCAGTGACGACACTGCATAGAATGCGATGGGTTTTTGAATTTACAAACATGTTCGTACTCCTTTTGTAACTAATCTCCAATAATTATATATAATCTTCATAAGTTGTCAAATATACTATTTCACGTATAATGGGCTTACATCGACAAAAGGGGTGGGGGACAGTGGATGAAATAGATTATGGATTGCTTAAACAAATGGCGGTGACGATAGGGGATGCATCCAAAATTAGTGACATCCCGATTCGCAAGCTGCGTTATTGGGAAGACAAAGGTTATATCGACAGCGTGGAGGAAAAATCGAATGCAACAAGAAGATTCGATTATTATGCTATCAAGAAGATTATCCTGATGAAAGAATTAATCGAAGATGGGTATACAGTCGAGGCTGCCTCTCAAAAGGCAGAAACCCGTATGAAGAGGCTTCGAAAAGCTATTGATGAATTAAGCAGAAAATAATGATAAGTTTGCGATCACGTTCGGAAATATTGTCAGAATTGTTCCCACTTAAGAAACAAGTTATGTTATAGTAATTAAAATTACAAAGAAACAGATATAACGGAGGAATATACATGCGCTACTTAACAGCAGGTGAATCACATGGTAAACAGCTTACAACCATCATAGAAGGTGTTCCTTCCTATTTACCATTGACTGCCGCGGATATCAATGCATCCCTGCTTGAAAGGCAGAAAGGGCATGGCCGGGGCAAGCGAATGCAGATTGAAAAAGACTTGGTCGATATTGTCGGCGGTGTCCGTCATGGTTACACCCTGGGATCCCCGATTGCACTGGTTATACATAATGACGATTTCAAGCACTGGATAGATGTAATGGGAGAAGACCCGGTCGAGGATCCCCAAGCAGTCCGGCGTATTGTCACACGCCCAAGACCTGGGCATGCAGATCTGAACGGTGCCTTGAAATACGGTCATCGGGATATGAGGAATGTGTTGGAGCGCTCCTCGGCTCGTGAGACTGCTGCACGCGTGGCAGCCGGTGCAGTTGCCAAGAAGCTCCTGGCTGAACTGGATATCCATATTGTCGGCTACACAAAGGAAATTGCCGGCATCAAGGCAGTCGAGTTCCCGGAGTATACATATGAAGAAAGAGACAGTATTTCAAAAGCATCTTCCGTACGCTGCCTTGATCCTCAGGCTGCCGAGCAGATGACAGAAGCGATCGATCAGGCGAAAAAGGACGGAGACTCCATCGGCGGCGTGGTGGAAGTTTATGTGGAAGGGTTGCCGGCAGGTATTGGCTCTTACGTCCATTACGATCGAAAGCTTGATGGTCGTATTGCCGGTGCAGTGGCGAGCATCAACGCATTCAAAGGTGTGGAATTCGGCATTGGTTTCGAAGCGGCGAGATTGCCGGGAAGTCAGGTGCATGATGAGATTGCCTGGGATAAAGAAAAAGGCTATTACCGGAAAACGAACAGACTCGGTGGTTTGGAAGGTGGTATGACAACAGGGATGCCTCTCGTTGTCAAAGGTGTCATGAAACCAATCCCGACGCTTTATAAACCATTGCAGAGCGTGGATATTGAAACGAAGGAACCTTTCAACGCCAGCATCGAACGTTCCGATAGCTGTGCTGTTCCGGCGGCAGCACTGGTAATGGAGCATGTTGTGGCATTCGAAATTTCAAAAGCAATTCTGGAACAATTCCCGAATGACCAGTTTCCTAAGCTCAAGGAAGCAATCAAAAACTATCGGGAAGAAATCCGGGTGTTCTGATGGAACAGATAACAGTCAAAGCGAGTCAATCAAGTTATAAAGTTTCTGTAGGTGCGGGAATCAGACATAGATTGGCTGAATTCCTCCCCAAAACTTATCAAAATGTATTCATTGTATCGGATACAAGTATCGCCCCGCATTATCTTGATGATTACATAGCGTCACTTTTGCCGAATGCGAAAGTGACCAAGAAAATCATCGAACCAGGCGAAGCGGCGAAAAGCAAAGAAATGTATTTCGATATATTGGACAGCATGTTTGAAGCGCAACTTGATCGCAAATCGCTGGTCCTTGCTCTTGGCGGAGGGGTCATCGGGGATCTTGCTGGATTTGTCGCAAGTACCTATATGAGGGGAATTGATTTCATCCAGCTTCCGACAACGATCCTTGCGCATGATTCCAGTGTTGGCGGTAAAGTTGCGATCAATCATGGGACCGGTAAGAATCTGATTGGAAGCTTCTACCCTCCAGTGGCTGTTGTCTATGATGTCGATACGATTAAGACTCTTCCGGAAAAGGAAGTGCGGAGCGGCTATGCAGAACTGATTAAAGAGGCTTATATCGGGGATGGATCTTTCCTTGACCATCTGTTTGCACGAAAGACACTCGACAAAGACAACCAGGACCAGCTAATCAAGGATTTGTCATCAGGCATCAAGGTCAAAACGAAAATCGTTGAAGCAGACGAAAAAGAAAATGACATGCGCAAGTTTTTGAATCTGGGTCATACACTGGGCCATGCGATTGAAGCCGAAGCAGGATATGGCACGTTTACGCATGGAGAAGCTGTAGCGATTGGCATGCTGTTTGCTTTGGAATTAAGTGAGAAAAGATTCGGCGCAAATTTGTTGCTTGATGAATTCCAAAGCTGGCTGAAGCGGAATCAATACCCTTTGCATTTGCCTGATCTTTCTGCAGCAAGACTCGTCACTAGGATGCAAATGGATAAGAAATCGGAAAATAAGGAAGTCCACATGGTGCTGCTGCGTGAAATCGGACATCCGGTGACGGAAAAAGTCGATCACGACATGCTTCTTGATGCTGTCACATCTTTCCTCGAAAGGATGAGCAGAGCATGATACGAGGTTTCAGGGGAGCCACTACTGTGGCAAATAATGAAGAAAAACAAATCATAGAGGCAACTGCAGCGATGCTGGATGAGATGGTCGTGAAGAATGGCATCGAACCAGAAGACGTGGTACAAGTACTCATTTCAGCTACGCCTGATCTGACCAAGACATTCCCTGCAAAAGCAATGCGTGTCTTCCGTGATGATTGGACTTATGTACCTGTCATGTGCATGCAGGAGCTGGCAATCGAAGGCGGTTTGCCGAAATGCATCAGGGTTATGCTGACTGCACGCACTGATTTAGCGCAGCAGGAGATTCATCACGTTTATCACGAGCAGGCAATCACATTACGTCCCGATTTAAAGGAGGAGCATCAATGAGAGCGAAACAGATTTTGAATGAATTGACAGCCTACAAACCAGGAAAACCGATGGAGGAGGTTCAGAAGGAATTCGGATTGGATCGCATCGTGAAACTTGCTTCCAATGAGAATCCATACGGCTTTTCCCCGGAAGTGAAAAAAGCGTTGCCGACGTTTGCCGATGATCAAGAAATCTACCCTGATGGGTATGGCACGGCATTGAAAGAGAGATTGGCAGAACACTTCAATGTAGGACTCGATCAAATCGTTCTTGGCGCAGGATCTGATGAAATCATCATGATGCTCTGCCGTACCTTCCTGGCTCCTGGTTTGAACACGGTGATGGCGCATCCATCCTTCTCCCAATATCCGCACCATGCTTTGATCGAGGGGGCCGAGGTTAGGGCTATCGAGACAAAAAATGGGTTCCACGACCTTCCTGCCATGCTGGAAGCAATCGACGAAAACACAGGTATCGTTTGGCTTTGCACACCGAATAATCCGACAGGAAACCATATAGCCAAAGCAGAATTCGGCAACTTCCTCCGTCAAGTTCCAAAAGAAGTGTTGGTAGTAGCGGATGAAGCATATATCGAGTTCCTGGAGACGGATGACTACTTCGACACTCTTGCTGCATTGGATGAATACCCGAACCTGATTACGCTTAGAACTTTTTCTAAAGCATACGGTCTCGCTGCGCTTCGAGTCGGTTACGGTATCGGCCATCCGGAAGTCATCCATAAAATCAACGTGGTAAGAAGTCCGTTCAATAATACGACGATTGCACAGAAAGCGGCGATTGTGGCGCTTGACGATCAGGATTTCATCAAAGAATCGATTGCAAAGAACAACCAAGTCAAACATAACTTCCTTGCATTCTGTGATGCGCATCAGATCAAATATTACGAATCCCATACTAACTTCGTCCTTATCTATGATCTGCCTGTAAGCGGGGATGCAGTCTTCCAGCATATGCTCTCCAAAGGATTCATCGTCCGTTCCGGCGATGCGCTCGGTATGCCGAATAGTGTCAGAATTTCACTCGGCAATGAACAGGATATGACTGCATTCACTGTTTTGCTTGAACAATTCCTGACAAGTGTGAAAGAAAGCTGATATGGAGACGGTTGTTATCGCGGGGCTCGGATTGATCGGCGGCTCGCTTGCCCGTAATATTCAACAGCATAAAGAAGTTCATCTGATCGGGGTGGACCAGAAGGACAGTACATTGAAGTACGCCCTTCAGCATGGCATTATCGATGAAGCAGTATCCTCTTTTCAAGCGGCCGCTAAAAAGGCTGATATCATTTTACTTGCAGCACCAGTGTCCAAGTCTGTCGAGTTGCTTAAACAGCTCGATGATATGAAACTGGAAAAGGAAGTGCTTGTGACGGATGTTTCTTCGGTCAAAGGGCCGATATTTCATCAGGCTGCTTCCTTGCGATCGGATAAAATCGTCTTCGTCGGCGGTCATCCGATGGCTGGATCCCATAAACATGGAATCGAAGCATCCAAAGCGCATCTTTTTGAAAATGCCATCTATGTACTAACTCCAGTACAGCAGGCAAGAGAAGACGACCTTGATCGGTTGAAGGATCTTCTCGATGGTACCAAAAGCACATTCATCACGCTGACTGCCGAAGAACATGATGAGATGACGGGAGTTGTCTCCCATTTCCCGCATTTGATTGCCTCGGCATTGGTGCAGCAAGCCAAGAAATGGGAAACAAAGCACAGCTTTCTCCCGAAACTTGCTGCTGGCGGGTTTCGGGACATTACCAGGATCGCTTCCAGCAATCCTGGTATGTGGCAGGACATCTTCTTTCAGAATAAAGAAAAGATGGCTGTCTTGCTTGATGATTGGATCGAAGAAATGCAAACTTTCCGTAAGCTTCTGCTTGAGGATCATAGATCGGAGATCCATGCATATCTGGAAGAAGCGAAGCATTACCGGGATGGTTTGGAACCTCGGAAAAAAGGTGCGATTCCGGGCTATTATGACTTGTATGTCGATATTACCGACCGACCAGGAGCCTTGCAAAAGGTACTCACCATTGTCGCCGATGCTGGCTTGAGTATTGTCAATATCCAAATACTCGAGCTTCGGGAAGGTCTGACAGGAGTTCTTCGCCTCAGCTTCGCCGAGCAGAAAATCCAGCTGAAGGCAAAAGGTGTGCTGGAAGTGTTTGGTTATGAAGTAAAGATTGAAGATTGAAGGTGAAAATAGTGACAGATATCCGTTTGCAACCGACAGAAAAGGGACTTTCTGGTTCCATTACCGTACCTGGAGACAAGTCCATTTCCCATCGGAGCATCATTTTTGGTTCTTTGGCCAAAGGGAAGACAACTGTCCGCCATTTCCTAAGCGGGGAGGACTGTCTCCGGACAATCGATGCTTTTCGTGCGCTTGGCGTTTCGATTGAAAAGGATGGCGAGACCGTCATCATTGAAAGTGAAGGAAAAGATGGCTTCAAGGAGCCATTGCAGCCGATTAACTTTGGAAACTCGGGAACGACAGCGCGTCTTCTGCTTGGTGTTTTCGCTGCTTTGCCATTCCATATCACGGCATATGGGGATGCATCTTTGACGAAGCGGCCAATGGACCGTGTCGCAAAGCCGCTTCGTCAAATGGGTGCAAAGATAAATGGGCGTGAAAAAGGTAAGTATTTGCCTTTGGCAGTTGACGGACAGAAGCTGTCGGAGCTTACATACCACACACCCGTCAAGAGTGCCCAAGTAAAATCCGCCTTGCTGTTGGCTGGTCTTTTAGCTGATGGTGAAACACGGATTTCAGAAGATGTCAAAACGAGGGACCATACCGAACAGATGCTGCAAAGCTTCGGGGCAAGCATCGATGTGTCTGGAACGACTGTGACTGTTCAAGGCGGTCAGCAGCTCGTTGGTACGGATGTATATGTTCCGGGTGATATTTCTTCAGCCGCATTCTTCCTTGTCGCTGCCTGTTTGGTACCAAACAGTGATATTACCTTATCCAATACCGGACTGAACGAAACACGAACCGGCATCCTGGATGTATTGCGGGATATGGGAGCCGATATGGAAATCAAAGAGCATAAAATCCAAGCTGGTGAGCGCATCGGGGACATTAGGATACGCTATCGATCGTTGAAAGGAACAGAGATTAGCGGAGGTATCATTCCCCGGCTTATCGATGAATTGCCTATATTAGCATTGCTCGCCACTAAAGCCGATGGAGATACGGTTATCAAAGATGCTGAAGAACTCCGATTCAAAGAAACAGACCGGATTGAAGCAATAGCTTCTACGCTGCGAAGTTTTGGGGCGGAAGTGGAAACGACGCCTGATGGCATGCGGATTCCAGGGAATCAATCTCTGCAAGGTGCATCTGCTGATTCTTTCGGTGATCATCGTATCGGAATGATGATTGCCATCGCCAGCTTGATCGCAAATGGAGAAACGATCCTTACTGATGCAGATAGCATCAATATCTCATATCCATCATTTTTTGAGGATCTCCGTGCACTGCAAAATTGAATATGTCTGATTCCCAAGAGGGAATCAGGCTTTTTTACTGTTCTAAAGCACTTGCTTTAGGTTACACTGAAGAAAGACTATAAAAGCTGATAAGTGTGTGAATAGAAGGAAGTGGCATAAATGGAAGAATTGCAAAAAGCGATAACATATATGGAAAATGATCAGCCGCAGGAAGCTGTCGATACATTGGAGGCATATTTGCCGCGCGCCAATGAGGAAGAGAAATTTACCATTGCAGAATTGTATATGCAATGGGGTATGCATGAAGAAGCAAAAGCCGTCTTGCTTCAGCTGGAACAAATGTTCCCTGGCGAAATGGAGCTCAAGATGATGCTTGCTGAGCTCCATATCGATTTGAATGAAGACCAAGAAGCAATCGATAAGCTTGATCAGATTGTCGAAGATGAAGACTATTTTGTACCAGCTCAAATGCAACTCGCTGATTTATACGAAGCGCAAGGATTATTCGAAGTGGCGGAGCAGAAATTATTAGCTGCCAAGCGCTTCGATCCATCTGAAACTGTCATCGATTTGGCATTGGGTGAGCTGGCGTTATCAACAGGATCATACCTGAAGGCGATCACCTACTATGAAAAGGTTTATGAAAAAGAAACCGTAATGGGAGATATCGATGTTGCCCTTCGTTTGGCCGAAGCTTTTGCAGCTACGGGCGAATTTGAAAAAGCATTGACTTATTATCAGGAAACGGATGTCGAGGATGTGGAGCAGCTGTTCAGCTACGGTTTCACGGCATTCAAATTATCCAGATACGACATTGCGATCAGTACTTGGGAGAAGCTTCTAAAAGAAGAAGCTGATTATCTGTCTGTCTATGAATATCTAGCCAAAGCCTATGAAGAAGAAGGCATGATGGAGAAAGCTTTTGAGACGGCAGAAAAAGGTTTGGCATTGGATGAATATAACCAAAAGCTTTATTTCACAGCAGGTCGTCTCGCCAGGCAGCTGGGCAAGAATGATCGCAGTTACTTCCTGATCCGTCATGCTATCGCGCTTGATCCGGGATATAAAGAAGCGATTCTATATTTGATCGAGAATTTCAAGCTGGATGAAGATCATGAGGCAATCATCGAATTATTGACGCATATCCTGGAAACGGATGAAGAAGATGCAGCGTACCGTTGGGAGCTTGCGCGCGCCTATAATGAAACTGAAATGTTCGATGAGGCATTAAAGGCATACAGGGAAGCATATACTAACTTCAAAGATGATAGCGATTTTCTAAAAGAATACGGTTATTTCCTATTGGAAGAAGGGAGGATGCAAGAGGCTGTCGAAATACTAAAAGAGTATCTTCGTTTGGAGCCATCAGATATCGAAGTCGAAGAGAATATCAACCGGCTCTTGTCTCAATAAATGCATTGAATTGAAATCATTTCGCTTTCTGGGAGGGGGCACATATGAATATTTCCGTTACCATGCAGGATAAAAAGACGTTCATTCGCTGGTTTTTGGATAATTACCAATTGAAGCGCAGGGAAAGTGTCTGGATCTTGAATTACTTGATCAATCACGATTCGTTTCTTGATAATGTACATTTCATTCGCGAAGCAAGATTCAGTCCCAGAGGAATCATCATATCCGCCCATTGTTCCGAAGAAGTACCATTCCGTTTTTACAAAGATAATATCGTCACGACAGATGCGGAAAAATCATTCCATGATATCCGTATGAACAAGAAAGATCCTGTCTATATTCAACTCAATTTCAAGAATTCCCATCAGAGCATGGAATATGTCGCAGTGTTGGAAGACAATCCTTTCCTGCCGGAGGATCATTATGTAACAAAAGAAGACCGGCAGCTGGCAGCAAAACTTCTTGATGCATCGCATTATCAATACAAGAAGAAAAAATTGCAAGAAGCAATTGATTTGGCTCTTGATAAGAGGGATGAAGATAAATTCCGATTATTGAGCAAGGCGATGCGTCAATTGAAAGAAGAAGCGGAAGACAAAATTGAACATATTTAACAGGATGCGCTTTATTAGCGCATCTATTTTTTTATCTTTCTAGTTTAAATTTCCGATAGAAAAGAATATTCTGCTAAAATAAAGTGACGGCTCATTCATGGGCAGTTTGGAATACATAATTGAAATGAAAGGATAAGTACATCATGTATCGTCTTCTTTTCCATCGTTATAGCATCTTATCATTGTTTATCATCAATCTTTTCGGGACGATTTACGGATATATGTGGTATGGCTGGCAGCTCGAAATAACGCCGGCGATTTTTCTGCCCTTTGTACCGGATAGTCCAACGGCCAGTCTCTTTTTCACTATTTTTCTAGGCTTATTATTAATCGGAAAACAAAACGGTTATATCGAAGCGCTGGCAGTCACTTCTTTGTTCAAATATGGTATCTGGGCGGTCGTGATGAATCTTTTGACTTTGTCAGTAGCAGGAACACTTTCCTGGCAGGGGTATATGCTCATTGCTTCCCATTTAGCAATGGCTGTCCAAGGGATTCTGTATGCACCGCTTTATCGAGTGAAATTGCGTCATTTAGCTTTGGCTGCCGTCGTTGTCTTGCATAATGATATCATTGACTATGTTTTCGATATGATGCCGATATACGGCAATTTGACTGATTACAGTGATGTGATCGGATATTTCACTTTCTGGCTGAGCATCGTTTCCATCTTAGTCGGTTATATGGTCACACAGCGGAAGTCGTCAACTTATCCAAATTAATAAGGCTGATACCGACATACATGATCATTCACCAGCATAGGCTGTAGGAACTTCTAAAAAAGAGGGGATGCTTATGAAAAAGCTGCTTCTCGTCGTTGTTCTGACAGCCTCTTTTTTTGTACTTGCCAACATTGCTGAATTGATGCTGCAGCCGCAAACGGAGGCTTTATCGTCATCTTCCGACAAAATGGAACAAACGTTTGATCAACAATTCAATTCACTGCCTGCATACTTGTATAGCATTGCAGTACCTGATAAAAGCAGTTATGGAACGGGACGATTCTGGGGAATACTTGGTATTAGTGCAAGCATAGTAGGGACACTTATTTATGTCGGCTATAAGAAGTATCGAGCTGAAAATGACAAAAGTGTGAACAAGGATCCTAATAGTTGATTTTTTTTGAATTCTTGACTAAAATTGACCTTAATAAGTTCCAAATATTTTTATGGAGGAATGTATATGTCACTAGGTGCTTATATTATCTATATAGCACTGCTTCTGATTATCCCATTATGGGCTCAATCAAAGGTTAAAAGTACGTACAAGAAATATTCGAAAGTAGAAACTTCTTCTCTGATGACTGGTGCACAGGTTGCGAGAAAGATTCTCGATGATAACGGTATATATGATGTGCAGATCGAGGAAACACGTGGTATGTTATCTGATCATTATGATCCCCGTCACAAAGTGGTCCGTCTATCCACCGACAACTATCATGGTCATTCCATGGCTGCGGCAGCTGTCTCTGCCCACGAAGTCGGACACGCAATACAGGATGCAGAAGGGTACGGCTTCCTTAAATTCCGTACAGCGCTTGCACCAGCAGCTGCTTGGGGTAATAACCTTTCCTTCATGCTCATCATTGCAGGGGCGATTTTCGGAGCGCTACAACTAGTGGGTGTTGGTATCGCGTTATTCGCTATCGCGGTATTGTTCCAGGTCGTAACTTTGCCGGTCGAGTTCAACGCATCCAACCGTGCGATGGCACAGCTGGTTTCAACCGGAATCATCCGCAATGATGAAGAACGCTCCACGAAGAAAGTCCTGAATGCAGCAGCAATGACTTACGTTGCCGCAGCTCTAGTAGCTGTAGCCGAGCTCGTACGCTTCATCCTTATGTTCTTCGTTGGAAATAACGAAGAGTAAGAAAAGGCATCCCGCCGTGGGATGCCTTTTTATTGTGACTGTATGACTTTGATCAGTTCGCGAAGGTAGTCGGGCAGATCAGGCGGACGTCGGCTGCTGACGATGTGACCATCGACGACGACTGCTTCATCATGCCAGATGGCACCGGCATTTGTCATATCATCCTTGATTCCTGGCGTGCTCGTCACGTTTACACCTTTCAGGATGCCTGCAGATATCAACACCCAGCCAGCATGGCAAATTTGGCCGATCGGTTTTTTATGCGTGTGAAAGTGACGGGTGATTTCCAATACAGCATGATAGCGGCGCAATTTATCCGGCGACCAGCCGCCGGGGACAAGCAACGCATCGTACTCATTCGGAATGACTTCATCAAATGTTACATCCGATGTCGCAGGGACGCCATATTTACCTTTGTAGACTGTATTGGCTGCTTCACCCGCCAAATGCACTTGTGCACCAGCCTCGCGAAGTCTCAACACAGGATACCATAGCTCCAGATCTTCAAAATCATCACTGACAAAAGACAGTATTTTCTTCCCAGTAAGCTCCATCATCACACCTCTTTCGTTTATTCCTCTCCACTTTACCAATTCATTCGTATGAATGCATGCAAAATGCTATTCTGTATGATAAGGCTTTTTATTTTCATCCAGCGTGAAACCTTCGCCCATCACATCATGCACCTCACTGAGCGCCACAAAAGCATGCGGGTCGACCGAGGTGATGATCGCTTTCAGTCTAACGATTTCGTTGCGGGCAACCACGCAATAAAGCACATCCCTTTTTTCACCGGTGAAACTGCCTCTGCCGTCAAGGACGGTGACACCCCGGTCCATCTGTTTCAGGATCTGATTGGCGATATCGGCACTTTGTGTGGAAATGATGGTTGCTCCCCTTGCCGAGTAGGCGCCTTCCTGAATGAAGTCGATCACCCTGGCGCCGACAAATACAGCAACCAGTGTGTACATCCCCCTAATCAAATCAAGATAGGTGAGAACAGAGGTGACGATGACGACAGCATCGAACATGAACATGGTCCGTCCCATCGTCCAGCCGGCATACTTGTTAACCAGGCGGGCAATGATGTCGACTCCGCCTGTAGTGCCTCCATATCTGAAGATGATGCCAAGTCCGACACCGATGAATACCCCGGCTAATAACGAGGCAATCAGCAAATCATTCCCGAGATCAATATGGAAGTCATATGTTTGGAATAAGCGGAGGAACAAGGAAACAGCAACTGTCCCGATGATCGTATAGGCGAAAGTTGTCCGACCTAAGAATTTCCATCCGATCAAAAATAGCGGAATGTTCAGCACCAGATTCGTAATTGCCGGGTCCCAGTCAAATTCGAATAGTAAAATGAGCGTTATTCCGGTGAATCCGCCTTCCCCCAGTTTATTTGCAATATTGAAATGTACAATACCGAATGAAAAGATGGCAGCGCCTAACAGGATGAACAGAATGTTCTTCAAACGCAGTCTTAACATAACCCACCTCCTAAGATGACAATTCCTTCTATATTATAGACAACAAAACCCATCTCTACAAATATGCCCAATAGGTAAAAACATTTGTCAAACGCCTTATTTTTAGGCTAACATGGTAATGATATAGCGAAAGGAAGATCGCACATGAACACTGCATATACAACCAAGGAGATACAAGCACGTGTCGAGGCTTATATTTCCCAGTTCAAAGAAGGATATTTCTCGCCGCTCAGCATGCTTGCCCGCATGACCGAAGAAGTCGGGGAGCTGGCCAGGGAAGTGAACCATACATATGGCGAAAAGCCGAAGAAAGCGAGTGAAGCGGCCAATACAGTTACAGATGAGCTTGGAGATATCATCTTTGTACTGACTTGCTTTGCCAATTCCCTTGATATCGATCTGTCAGAAGCATTCGAGAAATCGATGACGAAGTTTGAAACCAGGGATAAAGACAGATGGACGAAGAAGACACAGGAGGATTTACAGAATGACTAAAGATACTATCAGAATCATTGTGGCAGGACCAAGAGGACGGATGGGATCGGAAGCATTGCAGCTTATCGAGAAAACAGCACATTTTGAGCTTGTAGGGGCTATCGATCGAAAAAATGGAGGAAAGCGCATTGCCGATATCGATGGATTGACGGTAAGCGATGCCGTCATCTACGAGGACGCAGCAGCATGTTTGAGTGCGGTTGAAGCAGATGTGCTCATTGACTTGACTGTACCGGAAACAGGCTACAAACATATGAAGCTTGCAATCGAACATGGCGTCCGCCCGGTGGTTGGTACTTCCGGGTTCACCAAAGAACAAGTGCAAGAGCTGGAGCAGTTAAGTGAAGAGAAGGGTATCGGAGCGATCATCGCACCGAACTTTGCAATCGGCGCAGTACTCATGATGCAATTTGCCAAGCAAGCAGCGAAATACTTCCCGACAGTGGAAATCATCGAAAAGCATCATGATCAGAAACTTGACGCACCGAGCGGTACAGCAGTAAAAACGGCACAGCTTATCCAGGAAGTGCGAAAACCGGCGAAACAAGGGCATCCGGATGAAACAGAGACGATGCCTGGAGCCCGGGGGGCGGATGTAGATGGTATGCGGATTCACAGTGTACGTCTTCCAGGCCTTGTGGCCCATCAAGAAGTCATTTTCGGTGCACCGGGAGAGCAATTCACTCTTAAACATGATAGTTTCAACCGGGCATCGTTTATGTCGGGTGTGGAGCTTGCAGTAGAACGCGTCATGAAGATGGACATCCTTGCATACGGTTTAGAAAATATACTGGAATGAGGCGATAGACATGCATATTGCTTTGATTGCCCACGATAAAAAGAAACCTGAAATGGTCCGTTTTACGGTTGCATATAAGGAAATGCTGAAAAAACATACCCTGTATGCTACAGGCACAACCGGCACACGCATCAAGGAAGCAACTGGGTTACCGGTGGAATTGTTCCAGTCTGGCCCGCTTGGGGGAGATCAGCAGATCGGCGCCCGCATCGCAACGAATCAAATGGACCTGATCATCTTTTTCCGGGATCCGCTGACTGCGCAGCCGCATGAACCTGATGTAAGTGCGCTTATGCGACTGTGTGATGTGCATCGCATACCGCTTGCCACCAATCTGGCAGCTGCCGAAATATTCATTCGCGGATTGGACCGGGGCGATTTCGATTGGCGCCAGATCATTCGTGACCGTGAGCCGGAGCTATGAAAAAATTGAAAATCGGAATCACATGTTATCCGACGCTCGGCGGTTCCGGTGTCATCGCGACAGAGCTCGGCAAGAAGTTGGCCAAAAAGGGACATGACATACATTTCATTACATCCAGTGTCCCTTTCCGGCTGGATATGCTGCTTCCAAATGTGTTTTTCCATGAGGTGGAGATGAGTCATTACCCTGTATTTCAATACCCACCGTACGATCTTGTATTGGCTAATAAGATGGCAGAGGTAATCGATGAAGAAAAATTGGATATTTTGCATGTCCATTATGCTGTTCCCCACGCAATTTGTGCAATTCTGGCCAAAGCCATCGCCAAGCACGATGTCAAAATCGTGACGACATTGCACGGGACAGATATCACTGTACTCGGAATTGATAATGGCTTGCGTAAGATGATCATCCATGCGATCGAGGAAAGTGATGTCGTCACTGCCGTGTCACAGAGCCTTGTGGATCAGACTAGGGAAATGCTCGATGTAGTCAGTCCGATTGATGTCGTTTACAATTTTGTGGATGAAGAAGTGTACCGTCCGGCTGATGTGCGTGATGTGAGACAGCAGTTCGGTATCGCAGAAGATGAGAAAGTACTCGTACATATAAGCAATTTCCGTAAAGTGAAGCGTGTACAGGATGTTGTACAGGTTTTTTCTTATGTACAAGAAAAACTGCCGGCTAAACTGCTGCTGATCGGAGACGGTCCCGAGTACTCGGATATTTTGAGGGATGTGCAGCAGCGCGGGTTGGAAGATAAGGTCCTGTTCCTGGGTAAGCGCAATAATGTGGCCGCTCTTTTAAACATGGCAGACATCATGCTGCTTCCTTCTGAAAAAGAAAGCTTCGGTTTGGTTCTTTTAGAGGCGATGGCTTGCGGAGTACCTTGTATCGGAACGGATGTCGGCGGTATTCCTGAAGTGATAGAAAACGGAAAAAATGGCTTTGTGGCACAACTGGGTGATGTGAAACAAATGGCAGACTATGCAATGGATCTGTTGACAGATGAGAAGCTTTGGCAACAGTTTTCCGAAGCAGCGATCCAGCATGCAGCCCAAGCTTTCCATTCCGAACAAATTGTTGCACGATACGAAGCAATCTATGAAGGGATTTTGCCATGAAAATATTTGATAAAGCATTCCGGGTCATGCAGCAGCTTGAATCCCATGGTTATGAAGCATACCTGGTCGGAGGCGCTGTAAGGGATCATCTCATCGGTAAGCAGGTCGGGGATTTGGATATTGCAACATCAGCCAAACCGAATCAGGTAATGCAAGTCTTCGATAAAGTCATTCCGATTGGCATTGAACATGGAACCGTACTCGTGCGTTTTGAGGAGGAAAGTTTCGAGATCACCACTTTCCGGACAGAGGGGACATATTCCGATTACCGGCATCCCGACAGTGTGAACTTCGTTACGGATGTCACAGCTGATCTTGCACGTCGTGATTATACGGTCAATGCAATCGCAATGAACAGGAACGGAGAATTGGTCGATCCTTTCGGTGGCAGGGATGCAATAGAGAAACAAGAGCTGGTCACTGTCGGCAACGCCTTTGACCGTTTCCAGGAAGATCCTTTACGGATGATGCGTGGTGTCCGATTTGTCTCCCAGCTGGGGTACAATCTGGATGACGACGCCCGTAAAGTAATAAAAGAGCAGCGTTTATGGCTGACACGCATAGCAATCGAACGTGTGGCGATTGAAATGGAAAAATTATGCGGCGGTGACTATGTAAAAACGGCTGTACATCTCCTTGAAGAAACTGGATTATGGGAAGCAATGCCGATTTTCTGTGATCAATCCGAACTGATGGGCGAAATGGCGTCAAGGATCAAGCCTCTTGGAAGTTTCGCAGAGTGGATTGCCCTTTGTTCTTTATTGAGCGACATATCAGTCATGGAATGGGTTAAAGAATGGAAGCTCTCCAAGAGCATCAAACAAGATGCTCAAAGCCTGGTGCAGATGAGTCACTGCGATATCGATGCATGGTCTGTTTACCAGCTGCCGGTTCATCTTGATCAAGGCTATTGTCGTTTAATGGAGATTTGCAAGGAAAGAGATGTGCAGGATGAACTTATTTCCATCAGGAGAAAGCTGCCTATCTCCAACGGTTCGGAATTGGCTATATCCGGCGGGGATTTGATCAACTTATTTCCTGACAGGAAAAAAGGCAGCTGGATCCGTGATCTTTTGCTTGCTTCTGAAAAAGCGGTGGTGGAGAACCGGATCGAAAATGAAAAAAACAAGCTGAAGGAGTGGATCATCCATGGACACGACGCGTAATCGTCTCATAAGAATCCTTCAGGAACATAGTACCTCGTATATTTCCGGTCAGTCTTTATCGGAACAGCTAGGCATTTCAAGGGCAGCCGTCTGGAAGCATATGAAAGCGTTGGAAGCAGATGGATATGAAATAGATGCTGTCCCGCGCAAGGGCTACCAAGTAAGACGATCACCAGATAAGCTAAGTAAAAATACGCTGAACTGGCTGCTTGATACCAAATGGATCGGTCGCAAGATCATTTTTGAGGAGGAGCTTGACTCGACGCAAGTACTGGCCAAATCATTGGCCAATCAAGGAGCAGTCCATGGCACGGTTGTAATTGCTGACCAGCAGGTAAGCGGCAAGGGAACGAAAGGGCGCAACTGGCATTCCCCTGCGGGTACAGGCATATGGATGAGTTTGATCATTCGGCCGGAATTTGGACCGCGCGAGGCTGCACAGCTAACGCTGGCTGCAGCAGTTTCCATTGCGCGAACCTTCCATAAGCAAGGGATAATGGCTGCTATCAAATGGCCGAATGATATCTATCTGGGTGATAAGAAACTTGCTGGAATCCTGACAGAAATGCAGGCTGAGCAGGATTTTATCCAGCATATCGTACTTGGTATCGGCATCAATATCAATCAGACAGAGACGGAAATAGGACCTGATATCCGACATAAGGCAACTTCATTACGTATCGAGACTGGCAGGGAATGGAACAGGCAGGAGCTAATTCATCTGATTTGGAAAGAGTTTGAAGAAGTCTATTCGTTGTACACAAATAAAGGTTTTCAAGTCATCCGGGATGAGTGGATGCAGTATGCTCTGCGCCTTGGACACCGCGTAATAGCAACAACGCCTACAACAGTTTTTGGTGCAGTCTTCAAAGGGATCGGTGAAGACGGCGAGCTTTTATTGGAAAATGACGATGGCAGTATACAGCGGCTGTTTTCTGCTGAATTGGAATGGAAAGAGGAGTAACGCGATGAAAACAAGACTCGATTTTCAAAAAATGAAAGAAAACAACGAGAAGATTACCATGGTCACAGCCTATGATTATCCGACAGCCAAATTGGCACAGCAAGCTGGTATCGACATGCTTTTAGTCGGAGATTCACTTGGAATGGTCGTCCTCGGCTATGACAGCACCATCCCTGTCACGGTCGAGGATATGATACACCATGGGAAAGCTGTCACAAGAGGTGGAAATGATACGTTTGTCGTCGTGGATATGCCGTTTATGACTTATCATGTGTCGGTAGAGGCAACCGTACCGCAAGCAAAGCGCATCTTCCAGGAAACAGGTGCTCAGGCCC
This sequence comes from Terribacillus jepli, assembly GCF_047228925.1. NCBI lineage: Bacteria > Bacillati > Bacillota > Bacilli > Caryophanales > Bacillaceae > Terribacillus > Terribacillus jepli. The sequence goes on from NZ_JBFEGH010000004.1 coordinate 55,949, forward strand.
TCAAGCTCGAAGGAGCTGATCAAGTCATCCTGGACAGCATAAAAGCATTGGCAACGGGCGGCATTCCCGTTGTCGGGCATCTTGGTTTGACACCTCAGTCTGTTCATATGCTGGGCGGTTATAAAGTACAGGGAAAAAACGAGCAGACAGCCAAACAGCTGCTTGAGGATGCACGAAAAGTAGAGGCAACCGGAGCAATCGCTGTCGTTTTGGAATGTGTTCCCAAACAATTGGCAGCACGCATTGCGAAAGAGCTATCCATCCCGGTCATCGGGATCGGTGCAGGGGCAGAAGTGGATGGGCAGGTGCTTGTCTTCCATGATTTAAGCAGGTATGGTGTCGACCGATTGCCGAAATTTGCCGTAAGCTATGCGGACTTGAACGAAACCGTCACGAATGTGTTCGCCACTTATCGTGAGAATGTAAAACATGGTATTTTCCCGAATGACGAACAGAGTTTTACAATGGACGAATCAGCATTACCGAAAGTAGGTAAATGACGATGAAGATCATTACGACATTAGAAGCGTTACAGCAGGAGAGAAAACAGCTTGCAAAAGAGCATAAATCCGTCGGTTATGTAGCGACGATGGGTTTTTTGCATGAAGGTCATCAGGCCTTGATGAAACGCTCCAAGGCAGAGAATGATATAACCGTATTGAGCATTTTCGTCAATCCGCTGCAATTCGGCGAAGGTGAGGATTTTGAAACATACCCGCGTGATGCCGAGCGTGATCAGCTCATCGCTGAACAGGAAGGCGTCGATATCGTTTTCATGCCCGAAGCAGCAGCTATGTATCCAGGCGAAAGCACAATCAAGCTGCAGGTTACCGACCGCGTCGATGTTCTGTGCGGTAAATCGAGACCTGGTCACTTCGATGGAGTTGTCACCGTTTTATCGAAACTTTTCCACTTGATCCAGCCGGACCATGCTTATTTCGGACTGAAGGATGCACAGCAAGTCGCAGTTGTCCAAGCATTGGTCCATGATCTTAACTTTCCGCTTGAAGTTGTGCCAGTGCCAACAGTCCGTGAAGCAGACGGATTAGCGAAAAGCAGCCGGAATGTTTACTTATCAGAGCACGAAAGACAAGCCGCACCAGCAATTTATCAAGCGTTGCAGCAAGCTAAGCAATGCATTCAAGGCGGGGAAAAAGATGCTTTGAGAATTGTGTCTGCTGTAAAAGAATTTATAAACAGCGAAACAAATGGTAGAATAGACTACGTTGAAATTTTGTCTTATCCTGCATTGCAGCCGGTAGGGAAAATAGAAGCACGCATCATCATCGCTGCGGCTGTCTATTTCGATAAGGCGAGGTTGATCGACAATCTTGTATTGGAAGCAGACGGCTCTATCATGGACCGTTTTTGATATAGGGGGAAATAAGATGTTTCGCACAATGATGAAAGCGAAGATACATCGCGCCCGGGTCACGGAAGCGAATTTGAATTACGTCGGCAGTATTACGATTGATACGGATATTCTGGAGCAGGTAGGTATACTGCCTCATGAAAAAGTCCAGATTGTGAACAATAATAATGGAGCTCGTCTTGAAACATATGTCATTCCGGGAGAACGGCATAGCGGTGTTATCTGTCTAAATGGCGCTGCTGCACGTCTCGTGCAGAAAGATGATATAGTGATCATCGTTTCATATGCCATGCTCTCTGATGGGGAATTGGCTGATTTCAAGCCGAAAATCGCCCTGATGAACGAAGATAATACCGTTCAGGAGATCATCGAGGAAGAACCGCCGCTCACTGTCATGATGTAACGGCGGAAAGAAATGGACGATAAGACTCTTATCATAGATAAGGGTCTTTCTTTTCTAAGCAGTATGGAGGGTGGAGTATGGATAAATTTGTAGTGGTGGATCTAGAAACAACAGGACATGCGCCGTCGAATGGCGATAAAATCATAGAGGTCGGGATTGTCGTCATCCAAGGACGTGTGATCACGGATCAATTTCAGACGATGCTGGATCCCGGTATGCCGATTCCACCTTTCATTTCCCAGCTTACCGGTATTGCCGATGAAGATGTAGCTGGAGCTCCACAATTCGAGGAAGTAGCAGGAGAAATATCAGCTTTTTTCAAAGACAGCTATGTGGTTGCCCATAATGCGAACTTTGATTTGCGATTTTTGAATAGTGCCCTGGAATTGGCTGGATTGGCACCGATCAAGCGGCCAGTACTAGATACGGTCGAGCTTGCTCGTATTTTACTGCCAACCGCACCTAGCTATAAATTGAGTGTTCTGAGCGAATATTTATCTTTTGAGCATGATCAGCCTCACCGAGCGTTGTCTGATACGCTTGTAACAGCAGAGCTTTTGCTGTCCCTGCTGGATGAATTGGCTAAGCTGCCATATGAGACAATATCACATCTGCTTTCGCTTGAAAAAGCATTGAAGAGCGATTTACGAGGCCTGCTTGAGAATCGGCTGGAAGAGCTTGCTTTTGAGGGAGCAGAAAATGATGTGCTGGAGGTTTACCGCGGACTGGCAATTCGGAAAGTGCCTGAGAATGAAGAGACAGCTTCTTCTGTCACACAGTCTTTTGGTGAGATAGCGGATCAGTTGTATCGACAAGATGGCTGGCTTTCTGAGGGGATGAAGGTATATGAACCGAGAAAAAGTCAGGTTGAAATGAGTGAGCAAATTTTTGATGTCTTTCAATCAGATAAACACGCGCTGTTGGAAGCGGAAACCGGAACTGGTAAATCACTCGCCTATCTTTTGCCAGCTGTTTATACAGCAGTCAAAAGCAATAGCAGAATCGTCATCAGCACACATTTGACACAGCTGCAAGCACAGCTGATGGACAAGGAAATCCCCCTTTTGCAGCGACTGTTGCCATTTACCTTCAAGACTGCACTGCTGAAGGGAAAGCAGCATTATTTGAGCCTCAGCCGATTTGAATCCGAGCTGCAGCAAACAGCAAATGACAATTATGATATTACGCTTACCAAGGCAATCTTGCTTGTCTGGCTGACAATGACTGAAACTGGGGATATTGATGAGGTGAACTTGCCTTCGAGCGGGAAGCGATTCTTCCTGCATATGTCTGCAGATGCAGAAGATACACAAGATCCATTTTCACCTTGGTTTTCCCGCTCCTTCTATCAGCGGGCCAAAAAAGCAGCATGGCAGGCGGACGTGATTGTGACAAATCACGCTTTACTTTGCAGTGATATGCAGGAAGAATATCAGCTTTTGCCGTCGTATCAGCGGGTCATCATCGATGAAGCGCATCATTTCGAAGCAACGGCTGCGAAGCATTTCGGCTTGGCATTGGATTATGTGTCGATTCACCATATGCTGTCCCATGCGAATACAGTTTTTGAGAAAGCGACAGCTGAGCTTCCCAATACACAGGCAGAGATGCTGATTTGGTCAAGCTTGTGGGATCAGACTAAAGTGGAAGCCGATGATATGTTCCGCTATATTCACGATTTTGTTTTATCGCAGCATAAAAAGAAGCTGGGCACTAACGATATAGGCAGGCTTCAGCTGCGACTGGATGAAGTAAGGGAAACGAAGCAGGTGCTTGTCATTGCGGAAATGAGCAGCAGGCTGCTTTTCGGTGTAAGGGATTGTATCCATCATCTCCTGCAGCTGGTGAAAACAGCTGATAAGCAAGGCGAGAAAAAAATCGCTGATTCCTTGCGTAATGCAGTCGAGCAGTTGCAGGGGATCATCGATAACATTGAACGCATGTTCCTCATTTACGATGACGAAGAGGTCAAGTGGATCGAAGTCGATATGTATGGGGCACGTAATGCTGTCTATTTGTACAGTGAACCACTGGATATTGCGGATTTATTGCTTGAGCATTTTTTTGCCGAAAAGAAAAGTGTCGTACTGACGAGTGCGACCTTGACGATGAAGCAATCCTTCGATTTCATTCAAAAACAGCTGGGATTGGATGATCAGACAATCACGAGGCGTTTTGATTCTCCTTATTCCTATCAAGATCAAGTGCAGCTGCTTGTCCCGAATGATTTCCCAGATGTCAGGGGGAAAGATAATTATCCTTTCATCTATGCTGTGTGCGAAGCCATTCTCAGCCTTGCATCGATAACCGATGGCCGTATGCTGGTGTTATTCACTTCATACGATATGCTGAAAAAAGCTTACGGACTACTAAAGGAGCTAACAGAAGATCAAGACTATACCTTGATTGCTCAAGGTATTACGAGCGGCAGCCGCGACCGGTTGAAAAAGAACTTCCAGAGTAATAAAAAAGCCATCCTTTTCGGTACAAGTTCTTTTTGGGAAGGCGTGGATATTCCGGGGGAGGATTTAAGCTGCCTGGTCATTGTCCGCTTGCCATTCCAGCCGCCTGATCATCCAATTTATGAAGCAAAAGCTGCTAAATTGAAAGCGGAAGGGAAAAATGCCTTTATGGAGCTTGCATTGCCAAATGCGGTAATCCGCTTCAAGCAAGGGTTCGGCAGGCTGATTCGTTCCTCGAGCGACAGAGGCATTGTATTCGTCTGTGATGACAGAATGATGAAAGCAAGATATGGCAGTTATTTCACAGCTTCCATACCAGCCGTTCCTACGCATTATAAAAGTACAGGCGAACTTTTGGAACTGGCAGCGGAGTGGTTATAAAAAAAGTGCGCCGCTATGGACGCACAACTGCTGGGGAAAAGGAAGAATTTTGTTGAAAAAACTTTGAACTCGTCTTAGAATTACACCATGACTACTGGTATAATAAGAATTGGATTGCTTCTCAACATACATTAGTTTGCTGCAGAAAGCCATCTCTATGAGTAACAAATCATGTAAATGGATTGCTCGGAGGTTACAATGATGGAAAATAATAAGATGGAAACATTGTCCACCGTACGTGTACAATACAGCAGCGACCTGTACAAGCTGGTCGATTCACTGAATCGTACACTAAAGGAAAAGGACTTAATGTTCGGATTAGCATTGGAAGAGGACGATCATGATACGGCGATATTCACGATTTACCGTACCTAAATGGGCAAAGATCACTCTGTTCAGCGCTTTAGCTGTTCTGATCATTGTCCTCGGCTGTGGTATATACGTGTACAGCACGGCTCAAAATGCCCGAACAGACGGCTTCGAAGCTTCAGAGGAGTTTGTGCTTGAGAACACGGATTTAGATTCCGCAGATGAAGTGACACGCTTCAATGGCGAGCATGTATATCATGTCGTAAAGGGCAAGCAGGCTGACGGGACAGAGGCTATCGCTTATGTAAAAAAAGGCGAGAAGGATCCGGAGCAAATCATCTATACCACTGATACAGCTGATGAACAGCAAGCCGAGAGCAGCTGGCAATCAGCATGCGGTGCGGACTGTGAAATGGACGATGCCAGGCTGGGATTATACGATGGTTCTCCCGCCTGGGAAGTGATCTATCGTGATGGGCAGGATCGCCTTGGCTACAGCTATTACACTTTGGATGGTACGGAGCAGCTGGAAAGCTTTGCTCTATCAAACCAATATCAATAACACAACTACATATGTAGGACAGACAATGGAGGGTTCTTTTTGAAGACAACGATCGCTAAGCTTAGTGAACATGTAGGAGAAGAAGTAACAATCGGGGCTTGGCTCCGCAATAAACGATCCAGCGGGAAGATTGCATTCCTGCAGCTGCGTGACGGAACAGGTTTCGTTCAAGGCGTCGTCGTTAAAAGTGACGTTACAGAGGAAGTTTTCCAAGCAGCGAAAAATATGACGCAGGAAACATCTCTTTATGTTACAGGAAAAGTAGTGGAGGACAGCCGTTCATCCTTTGGATATGAAATCCAAGTCAGCAATGTGGAAGTAATCCACGCTGCAACAGATTATCCGATCACACCAAAAGAGCATGGAACTGAATTCCTTATGGATAACCGCCACCTGTGGCTCCGTTCCCAAAAACAGCATGCGGTGATGAAAATCCGCAATGAAATCATCCGTGCTACTTATGAATATTTCCATGAAAATGGCTATACGAAAATCGATCCGCCTATCCTGACAGGTTCTTCCGCAGAAGGCACAACGGAATTGTTCCATACAAAATACTTCGATGAAGAAGCATATCTTTCCCAAAGCGGACAGCTTTATATGGAAGCAGCTGCAATGGCATTCAATAAAGTGTTCTCCTTCGGTCCGACATTCCGGGCAGAAAAGTCTAAAACAAGACGCCATTTGATCGAGTTCTGGATGATCGAGCCGGAGATGGCATTCGTCGAACATGAGGAAAGCTTGGAAATCCAGGAGAATTACATCAGCCATCTTGTCGCTTCTGTACTGAAGAACTGCAAACTGGACCTTGAAATCCTTGGACGTGATACAGAAAAATTGGCTAAAGTTACAGCGCCATTCCCTCGTATCACATATGATGAAGCAATTGAATTGCTGAAAGAAAAAGGCTTCGATGATATCGAGTGGGGAGAAGATTTCGGGGCTCCACATGAAACTGCTATTGCAGAAAGCTTCGATAAACCGGTATTCATCACGAATTATCCAGCGGCAATCAAAGCGTTCTACATGAAGCCAGATCCAAATCGGGAAGAAGTAGTATTATGCGCTGACTTGATTGCACCGGAAGGCTACGGAGAGATCATTGGCGGTTCCCAGCGTATCGATGATCTTGAACTGATGGAAAAACGCTATGAGGAGCATAATCTGACTGGCGATGCATACAACTGGTACTTGGAATTGCGCAAATACGGCAGTGTGCCGCACTCAGGTTTTGGACTGGGCCTTGAACGGACAGTTGCTTGGCTATCCGGCGTGGAGCACGTGCGTGAAACGATTCCATTCCCACGTCTATTGAACCGCCTATATCCATAATATATAGTTTAACTGACGATCCCTTGTCCTATGACGAGGGATTGTCCTATTAAAGGAAGGTGACCCCAGATGAATGACAATTTAAACTACCAAAGAATGCTGGGAAATCCATTTTCCTTTCCCGGTATCTTGATGGATCGTTACGCTGCTCTCGGATTGAACGAGACGGAAATGATGATCATTTTGCATATTTGCTTTTTTCAGCAGCAAGGCATCATGTTTCCGACTACAGATGAATTGGCAGCGAAAGTGACGCTGACTGAAAGGGAAGTTGCTCTTGTTTTGCGTAAGCTCGTCCAGCGGAATATGCTGCAGATTGAAGATGTGCAGGAAGAAAACGTACGAAGTCAAGCTTACAGTCTAAATGGATTATGGCAATTAGTATTTGCGGAAACCGTTTATCCAGAACCTGAAAAGAGTACGACCAAAGAAGAAGAGGCCGCCATATTCATACTCTTTGAGCAGGAATTCGGCCGGCCATTATCGCCTTTTGAAATCGAAACGGTCACCCTATGGCTGGATGAGGATATGCAGCCGCCATCGCTGATCAAGGCAGCCTTACGAGAAGCGGTGCTGATGAGTAAACTGAATTTCCGCTATATCGATCGTATTCTGCGGGAATGGAAACGCAAAGGCATCCGATCAGTGGAACAGGCTCGCAAACAGAGCAAAGCATTTCATGAAAACCAGCGGCCTGCTGCTGCTGTGCAAGCAGACCAACAAGCACCAGCCCGCGATGTGAGTATTTACTACAACTGGCTGGAAGAGGATTGAGGAGGAAAAGCTGACCAATGCTGAACAAAACACAGATACGACGGGCACTGGATGTCATGCGGGATATGTTCCCGGAAGCGGCCTGTGAGCTGGTGCATAAAAATCCATTTGAGCTTGTCATCGCCGTACTGCTTTCAGCGCAATGTACCGATAACCTTGTCAATAAAGTAACAAAGGAATTATTCCAAAAATATAAGACTCCAGAAGATTATTTGGCTGTTTCCCTCGAGGAACTGCAGCATGACATCCGTTCCATCGGTCTTTATCGCAATAAAGCTAAAAATATCCAAAAGCTATGTCAGACATTGATCGATCACTATGATGGAATCGTACCTGACACACGTGACGAACTGGTCAAGCTTGCTGGAGTAGGGCGCAAGACAGCCAATGTGGTAGCTTCTGTCGCATTCCATGAACCGGCTATCGCCGTGGACACCCACGTTGAACGAGTCTCCAAGCGGCTTGGATTTTGCCGATGGAAAGATAATGTCACCGAAGTGGAAAACACATTGATGAAAAAGGTACCGCGTGATGAGTGGAGCGATACACATCATCGGATGATCTTTTTCGGCCGCTATCATTGCAAAGCAAGAAATCCGAACTGCCTTGCATGCCCGTTGAACGACATTTGCCGGGAAGGAAAAAAGCGGCTCAAAGCAGAAGCAAACTAAAAAGACAGTCACTCCAATTTGAAGTGACTGTCTTTTTTATTGTTTCATCATTGTTGATTCTCTGTATTGCCAGAGCTTGCGCCTGTATCAGCGTTTTGGCCGGAGCCATCTCCCTGATCACCTTGATCAGTTTCGCCTTCCGAGCTGCCTGGATCCTCATTTTGACCAGCATCTTCATTTCCATTGCCGTTACCATTTTCACTGCCATTACCGTTGTTATTGCCATTGTCGGTATTTTGGTCACTGTTTTCATCGGTGTTTTGGTCTTGATTCTGGTCTTCATTTTGATCCTGGTTCTGCTCGTCCTCATTTTGCTGTTCGTCTTCGTTCTGATCCTGTTGGTCCTCAGCGTTCTCATCCGGATTTTCTTCTTCTTCCGCATTCTCATCTTCACCAGGAACAGTGACAGAAGTCGTTTTCGCCTCACTAGTCTCCCCATCAACAGAAGCCGTAACCGATATGTTGTAGGTTTGTCCAGCTTCGACGTTCTCAATCACAGCCGAAGTATCCGAAGTCGTCTGGGATCCGCTTGGATCAGCACTTACACTGAAATCAGCATCGCCGTCATAATTCCAGCTGATGTTGATGCTATTGCTTGCTTCATCATAGCTTGCAGATAGTCCGGTTACCGGATCGATTTCCTCTTCTTCATATCTTTCCGATGTAGCACCAGGCAGATGGCCTTTCAGGAATAACTCCGTCAAGATCTCGGAAGAGGGGGTTCCACTGCTTGGAGAAGCAGCGGGGCGAGAGCCTTTTTCAACTTTCGCCTCCACTACGCTACTGGGTTTTTTAAAACTTTCCGTATCTTTGCCTTGATGGACTTCGGTCATGATTTGTTTGAACAGCTGCTTGGCAACATTTGTGCCAATGACACCATTACCATCTTGTATTACCTTATTACCTTTGTCGTAACCAGTCCAGATGGATAGGGTGTAATTAGTCGTCAGGCCATTCATCCAAGAATCAGGACTTCCTTGTTGATCTTTAAGATTCGTTGTACCAGTCTTACCGGCAATATCTAATCCGGCTACATTGGCTAAAGTTCCAGTACCTTCTGTCATAACAGAACGCATCATATCGGTAACCATGTAAGCAGTAGAATCGCTCATTGCAGCTTCAGAATCTGGTTTCATATCTAGCGTACTTCCATCGCTGAATTCAATTTTCGTAATGGCATATGGTTCTGTATAAATTCCCTCATTACCGAATGCAGCATAAGCACCAGCCATATCAATGGTATGGAACTGTGCTGCGCCACCTATACTATCTCCAGTCTTGATACCATCTTCAAATTCCAGACCCAAGCCATTTGCAAATTGTTCTGCGTTCTCTGCACCAACAGCTTGGAATGTCTTGATTGCTGGAATATTATACGATTTTGCCAAGGCAGTTCTTGCGCTCATCCAGCCATGGAACCGGTCATCATAGTTGCCAGGAGACCAGTCTCCAATTGTAATAGGCTCATCATTGATTTGTTCGTACGTAGATGTATATATGCCGTTCTCAAATGCGGGGGCGTAATCCAAAATAGGCTTCATACTTGACCCCGGCTGACGTCCGTCACCTTGAATAGCATAATTAAATCCACCAAGTTCGTTGTTTCGATTACCTCCGATGGCACGTATTGCGCCGCTCTTCGTATCAAGCAACGTAATTCCAGCCTGCAGTTCTTCATCCGGCCACACTATGCTACTATCTTCACTCAATGCATTCTCCACAGTCTCCTGCGCATCCGGATCCAAAGTAGTATAAATCTTCATACCATCAAGGTTCAGATCCGTATCCTCGAAGCGCTCACTAAGTTCCTTCTGTACTTGATCAAGGAAAGCGCCGTATTTGTTCTGCTGAGGCTGCTTCTCGGTAAGCAAATCTTCTACTTTCGTCTTTTTCGCTTCGTCTGCTTCTGCCTGTGTAATCTTTTCATGCTGCACCATCAAATCAAGCACTGTATTCATGCGTTCCTGAGCCAAATCAGGATTTTCAAATGGGTTGTACGCGGTAGGGCGCTGCGGCAATCCAGCTAGCAAAGCGGCTTCCGGAAGGGTAAGATCGTTTAAATCTTCCTTGCCGAAGTAGGTGTCTGCCGCAGTAGCAACTCCATATGCATATTGACCGTAGAATACTTTGTTCAAATACATCTCCAGAATTTCTTCCTTCGAATATTTACGGTCAAGCTGGAAGGCAAGCCACCATTCCTGCATTTTTCGTTTTATGGTTTTCTCTGGTGATAGGAAGGAGCGTTTGATGACCTGCTGGTCGATCGTACTACCGCCTTCTGCACCGAAACCATTCTTAAAGTTCGAAAGCAATGCTCCTCCGGTACGGATGATATCAATTCCGTTATGTTCGAAGAAGCGGGAATCTTCCGTTGCTGTGACAGCATCGATCAGCTGCTGCGGCAGCTCATCATAGGTCACTTTTCTTCTGCTTTCCGATCCCAGTTCCGCAAATTCGTCACCATTCATGTCATAGACGATGTTCGAAGCAGGATCGGCTAATTTCTCTTCATCCAGTTTTGGTGCTGTAGCTGCGTAATAACCAAATACTGCACCACCAGCCACAACGCATAATACACCAATTAACACAATCGTAAGTAAAATTTTCTTCCAAATAGGTCTTTTTTTCTTTTTCTGTTTTCTTCTTGATGCACGAGATTGGCCCTTTTCTGCCATTACTCCTCTTCCTCCGTTCTAAAATGAAGCTGGTCGATGATGTGCAAGTAATCGACCTTTGCCTGATACTTCATCGGAATCAGAAATCCTTCCTTACAGATGATATCATAAGGTATGGATTTTCTTCCTCCATCATATTGACGTTTCCACCACGGAAAAAGTTTCTCAGCTTCGAAAAAAAATGTTTGATCATGTGCGGTGAAGCGCATGATTACGAAGCAGATGCCCCCCTGGCTGCATACATGCTCCATGTGGGCAATCTGGTGATCATGGAAATTGGAGAGAGGGAAACTGGTCTTGTTTTTCGTGACCTTTGCTTCAAAATCCACATATTTTCCACGATAGATGCCATTATAATCCGTAGTGGATGCTTGTTTGAAATACGCTTCCTTTATGACCGCTGCACTTCGTTTTGGATAATCGACTTGGACAATCTGTACAGGGGTTGGTTTTTTGTGAATGACGGCTTTTTGCCTGGCAAGGTAATACTCGTTTGTTTCGTTGATATCTTCCTCTAGAGTCATCCCCCTGTTACCAAAGTCAATATGCTGCGAAAGCCTTGATGCAGCAGTCTGTCTGATGATCTTTTTCCCATTAGGATACTGCACGTTTTCTCCCCCCACTATAGGAATGATCATACCATAATCCTTAGAATACTTCACTCTGCGCCTGTAACTCAACTAATAAAAGGGGCAATTCGATGACATTTACCGACATAGCGGAGCTGCTTGCTTCCATCGAAGAGAAAACAGCCTCTGCAAATTTAGATAATATCCGAAGAACGATGGCTTATCAAGCTTTTTATGAAAGGAATCCCGAGATACGCTGGGCATTTTTGGCATCCATGGTTTCCAGGAATGCTGGTTGGAATATGACCGATCTGCAGTTGGATATGTTTAGATGCTTACTATCAGCCCGAATCAGAAAACAACTTTTCTCTCTTTACGAACGTGCCAATTGGCTGATCTTCTCCGATGCCTATCCGCAACTGCTGCTTTATGAGGCTCATAAGCAAGGGAAAATCGATATGACTTGTCACTTGCGTCATTTTCATGTATCCGCCTTTATGAAAGAAGCATGGCAGCTGTATCTGGATGAAAATGATGGCCAGCGTTTGCTTTACAGTCTTATTGTCAATGAACAGCATGTCATCGGATCGCCTGTCATCATCCAGCCTTTTTACCAAAAGCATATCTTCAGGCGATGGCCGTATCAATTGCAGGATTTGTTTCGTTTGAATGCAGTGTTTTTCCCTACGTTGGATGGGAAATTATATGGGTTATATGCACATCATTTTACGAGTGTCGATGATCGGATACGGATGGGCAAGGAGTTGAGTCAGCTGCTCTTTCATGACCAGCTTCACCAGGCATTCGTCCAGTTCGCCCGGAAAACGCCTCATACGGCATCTCGAAATGATTATGAACGTTATGGGAGTTTTAGAACAGTGGGCAGCAGTCCCTTGCGTCAATGCTATCCGGTCATTTCACACCAAGATAGTATTCGTATGGACTGGTACAGGAATGGGGGCATCAAACAAAATTGGCTAAAAGCTCCCGTAGATAAAGCATTCCGGCCGACCGGTTCCATATTTTATTGGAAGCGAAAAATGATGGCTTTAGCTGCGGTCTTCTTTAAGAAAAAAAGCAAAGCGGTCCAGTGATCGCTTTGCTTTTTTCATTATGTGGAAGGACGATTTGGTCCATCAAGCTTCTTATCATATCCGTCGCCGGCAGTACGGGCTGTCGGGCGTTTCTGGTCGGTCGATGTCTTCTTTTCCTGCTTTTTCATCATTCACCCTCCTTTACTGTTAGGATGGGCGAAAGAGCTCTGAATCATGCGGATGCCCACGTATTTTTTGTTGTTTTGTCAGCTGTGCAGGAGAAGTCTTCTCTTACCAGAAACTTATAGGAAAAGGGGGCAAACGGATGAACAAGCAAAACGGTGTGACAAAAGAGGAATTACAGCTGGCCTTGTTCCAGCTGACAGGCACTTATCGGAGATTGGATCAAAGGCTCACCGTACAGGCGAACCGTTCCAGGATGTCATGGAAGCAGCCATTGATTGAAAGGGTGCTTCAAGTCGAGTCCCAACTGGATAGAAAGCAGGATAAATGGAGTCAAGAGCATGGTAAATTAGCCTGACTGCTTGTATAATGGAACAACACGATAAGCAGAGAAGGGGTTGCATTGACGACATTAAGCATTTATAACAAGCAGTTATCCGAATTGCTGGCCCGTCTGAAAGAGCGTTTCCTGACGCACGAGCCGCCTAGTGATAAACACGATAGAGCTTTCTTCGAGCTGGTGAAAGCCGAAACCGGACCAATGTATGAGCTTTTGCAAAAATGGCATCAGACGGCAGCTGATTTTGTCCAGCAGCGCGATGTCAGTGTACATCCGCAGCAGGTCCAATCAACGGAAGAGAATGTCCATTTGATCATCCTGCATAGCTATTACATAGACATCCGGTCCGAGCGATATATGGATTACCATCAATCGATCGGATACGTCATCCACTTGCTTGATGAAGATTTGGACCGATTGAATGGAAACGACAGAGAGGAAGAGGAACATGACGAAAGAGGAATTGATTGAATTAGCCAAAACAGCAAGAGAGCGAGCATATATACCATATTCTAAATTCGGTGTGGGGGCAGCTGTCCTGACAAAGTCAGGCATTGTCTATCAAGGCTGTAATATCGAGAATGCGGCTTACCCCGTGACATGCTGTGCCGAAAGAACTGCTATTTTCCAAGCTATTGCAAATGGAGAGCGGGAATTCTCAGGAATCGCCGTCGTAGCGAATACAGAGCGGCCGGTACCTCCATGTGGTTCGTGCAGGCAGGTTATGGCTGAGTTCTTCCCGCACGATGCAGTTATTCATATAGCAAACATGAACGGCGTTTCAAAAACAGTTACAATGGAAGAGTTGCTTCCATTCTCGTTCCAGCCGGAAGATTTGTACTCAGACGAAAAAGCAGCCCAATAACATTTGTCCTAAAAGACCTAAAGCACGTGCTTTAGGTCTTTTATCGTTATAATTTTTGTGCTTCTGAATATGTTTATTTTTTCATCATTCTATGGAAATCTGCGATAACCAGATCGCCCTCGCGGATGCTTCTGCTTCTTGTACATTTTTCTTTATCCAATTGCTGCTTAATTTCTTACGCTGGATGAAGTTCGGATTCATGTAAGCGGAAGGGATATGAATGGAGAGGCAGGATATATTGATGAAACGTGTCATCAACATCGGAGGAAGGTTGGGTGGCTGACTGTCAGCATCAACAGCTGCATGCTTGGGTCATAGGCTCGAAAAATACAAACAGTCTGGCGGAAAACGCCAGCAAGTTGTTTGGCGGTTCGTATCCAAACAAACACGGATATGGCGTGTAAACGCACTAGCCAAGGTTGAGTCATAGGAGTTACGACTACCAAATGGGACTATGCTTGTGATACGCTTATCGGAAAAGGAGCCGTCCTTGCCATGCTTTACGATGCTCATGCTGTCGATAAGCACTATGCGTAGCTCATCCTATTTTTTCCCGTCGATTATAAAAAAGGAATTCACTTTGATTATTGAGGAAAAGCTTTATATGAAAGAGCCGGCACTTTATATTTGTTTTTCGGTTGCAGATGATGCGGGACTCGCGCCTGCAAGGTGAAGAGCTTTTACAAGGAACAGCAGCTTCAGCAACTTGAAGATAGCGGACTTCCTGATTTGCCTGATTCGATAGTTTACCAGGATAAGGATACATATATTGACGTCTTTGGTATGCGGTGGATTCGATTTCATCCAAGCGGCGGTACGCCGGTTGTGAACTCAAGCGGGTAATTGTCAGCCCAAGCAATCATACAGGATAGCTCCAGGAGCCAGGGGGAAACAGAATGACAGAAAGATCCATACATAACCGTAAGGATGAACATATACATATTACACTGAATGAACAGGTGCAAGGGAAAGGTATTTCGACGGGTTTTGAGTATTACCGATTCGAACATCAGGCTCTCCCCGAAATCAGCTTTGCATCCATCGATACTTCGACTGCGTTTCTTGATAAACGGGTGAAAGTCCCTTTTCTGATCAGCAGCATGACCGGGGGTACAACACGTGCCCATGAAATCAACCGTAATTTAGCAGGCGCGGCTGAACAAAAGGGGTGGGCATTAGGGCTTGGTTCCAGCCGGGTAGCGCTGGAGAATAAAACCGCAGCTGCAAGCTTTCAGCTGCGGGAACAAGCACCGACCATCCCGATTTTTGCAAATATCGGTGCGGTGCAGCTGAATTATGGTTACGGAGCAGAAGAATGCAGTGAAATCGTGCGTTTGACAGGCGCAGATGCCATCGTCTTGCATCTTAACAGCATGCAGGAAATTTTTCAGGATGAAGGAGATACCGATTTCAGCGGACTTTTGATAAAGATTGCAAAAGTGGCAGATAAATTGAATGTACCTATCGGGGTGAAAGAGGTAGGTTTCGGAATTGCACCGGATACTTGCAGTCAGCTAATCGAAGCTGGTGTGCAATTCATCGATACTGCCGGGGCTGGCGGCACTTCTTGGATCGAGGTGGAAAAATACCGTTCGCAGGATACGATAAAGCAAAGAGCTGCATCAGCATTCCTTGACTGGGGAATTCCGACAGCCAGAAGTATCGAGCAGCTAAGCGGGTTGCCAAAGCCCCCTGACTGTTTGATTGCAAGCGGAGGGATCACCAATGGCGTGGATGCTGCCAAAGCGATTGCTTTAGGCGCTGATATGGCAGGATACGGCCGCTCGATACTCCCTGAGGCAGTAAATTCAGCAGAAGCACTGCTTGAGCGTTTCGAGCAGCTCGAACTTGAGCTTCGGATCAGCATGTTCGGCATTGGAGCAATGAACTTGGAGGCATTAAAAAATACGGACAGGTTAATCAGGCAAAACGCCTGAAATTTAGGTTGTTGTCATAGTACATGTTCTGTCGCCCTCTCATATGTTATAGGGAATCCAATACAGAAAGGGGAAAGAACATGCGAAAAAGACATTGTTGTCCTAAGATTCAGCCGCAACACACTGTCCACTGCGGTACGAAGACACTTGTCGATCCCGTTATGAATAATGTACAACACACATATTCCGAAGAGGTAATAGAGCATATACACCCTGTCCACACTACAGTCGTGAACCATCATAAGGTAAAGAATGTCCATGCGTATCCGCATACGACTTCTTTTGCGAATGAGCAATCAGTAGAGGAAACTCATCTCAGCCCGACTCATAACTCTCCGCCTCGCCCGAATCCATGCAATAACTGCGGACCGATGATGCCAATGCCACAGCACATGCCGCAGCAAGTAAGCCCGGAAATGTATCAGCCACAGCAGCAGCCTCAAATGGCACCAAAACCAAAACCGAATCAGAAAAAGTGGTATTGATGGAGCTGGCTTATGCCAGCTCTTTTATGTTTAGATAGAAACAGTAAAAGGAAAAGGAGAGCATCTCCCGGATGAAGAATTTATACATTACAGGATACAAGCACTATGAAATGGGAATCTTTAAAATGAGTGATCCGCGTGTGCATTATATCAAGCAAACCATACGGGACAAGCTGATCGGTTTGATCGAAGCAGGACTACAATGGGTGCTCTTATCCGGTCAGACAGGCGTGGAACTGTGGGCAGCCCAGATCGTACTCGATTTGAAGGAGGAAGGATATGACATCCAGCTTGCTGTCATACCGCCTTTTGATAATCAGGATGCACGATGGTCAGAGGAACTGCAGGAAGACTACCAGGAAGTGATCATGCTTGCTGATTTCCATCAGCCCATATATGAAGGGGATTATAAAGGACCTTACCAATTCAAAGCACGCGACAAATGGATGCTGTCGAAAACCGAGGCGGCACTCGTCATGTATGACGAGAACCAGACCGGCAGTATCGACTTCTTCCTTAAAGAAGCTCGGAGCTATCAAGAAGCCCATAATTATGAGCTTTACTATATAACCGCCCTGGATTTACAGGACACCGTCGAACGGGAACAAATGAACGATCCATCCTATTGGGACCAGACTTGAGAAGAAAATTGACAATCCTGCTTGATTTTGAAAGAATGTACTTATATACAATCGTATAAATGAGGTGACTTGTGTATGGCATTGGCAAATATCCAACTGACACAAAAAGATATCTTTGAAAAGAATTTTAAAACCGGTATGCGCGGTTATAATCAAGATGAAGTCGACGAATACCTGGATAAGATCATCCAAGATTATGAAACATTCCAAAAAGAAATCGATCGTCTGAAAAGCGAAAACGAACGACTCAGACAGCAGCTCTCAAACGACAGCAGACCACAATCGAGATCAGCGCAGCAGCCAAAGGAACAAGCAGCACCGGCTGCACCAGTGCGAGAGGCACAGACAAACCATCAGGTGAATTATGATATCCTGAAACGTCTTTCCAATTTGGAAAAGGCTGTTTTCGGTAAAAAATTCGCCGAGAATGATGTTTGATGCCGAACCGTCTTGACTATTGACGTCGAACCGCGTACAATAGGTTAGCAACTTAAAAATGAATGTTTGAGTAATCGCTGCAGCAATGCAGAGGAAAGTCCATGCTCACACAGGCTGAGATGCTTGTAGTGTTCGTGCTTGGCGAATTCATAAGCCAAGGTAGCAGCAATGCTAACGGCAGGCAGAACGCCTAAGTCTTCGGATATGGCCGACATGTCTTGAAAGTGCCACAGTGACGTAGTCAGCTTGGAAACTTGCTGAGTGGAACGAGGTAAACCCCGCGAGTGAGCAACCCAAATGTTGGTAGGGGCACCCTTGATTATGGGAATTCAACCTAAAAAGGGACAGGCAATGCGCTTGTAGATAGATGATTACTGCCGTTGTACGAGGCTGACCACCGCTCGCAGTGCATCGGTACAGAACATGGCTTACAGAACATTCATTTGGTCCACTGTATACAACAAACAGCCCTTTCTAACTGGTTACAGCTAGAGAGGGCTTTTTAATACATAAAAGCGAGGTTTTACATGATGAACAGGCAAGTGACCCTGATTGCCACTGCTGCGATGGGACTGGAAGCAGTCGTTGCCCGCGAAGTGAAGCAGCTGGGCTATGAAGAAGTGCAAGTTGATAATGGAAGGGTAGTTTTCCAGGCGGATCCGTCCGCCATTGCGCGCTGCAATCTATGGCTGCGGACAGCCGATCGTATCAAAGTACTCGTCGGTGAATTCAAGGCGACGACTTTTGATGAGCTTTTTGAACAGACGAAGGCATTGCCATGGGAAACGTACATACAGGAAAACGGGGAATTCCCGGTTATCGGAAAAAGTGTCAAATCGACGCTTTATAGTGTCCCCGATTGTCAGCGTATCGTCAAGAAGGCTGTCGTTGAGCGGCTGAAACAAAAGCATGGTATTGCTTCCTGGCTGGAAGAGTCAGGTCCAAGACACCGTATCGAAGTGGCTATCTTGAAGGATACGGTAAGTCTGACATTGGATACAAGCGGTACAGGCTTGCATAAGCGCGGCTATCGTGTCGGGCAAGGCGAAGCGCCGATCAAAGAAACCCTGGCAGCTGCTATGGTGCTTTTGACGAATTGGCGTCCGGAATTCCCGCTGCATGATCCGTTCTGCGGAAGCGGCACGATTGCCATCGAAGCTGCACTGATCGGTCAGAATATCGCACCTGGATTTAACCGCGAATTTGATGCCGAGAACTGGCATTGGGTAAAATCCGACCTTTGGGAAAAGGCACTGGAAGAAGCCGAGGATCTAGCCGATTATGATCAAGAACTCGAGATTTCCGGCTCGGATATCGACCATAAAATGGTCGATATCGCAAAAGCAAATAGTATTGAGGCGGGTCTTGGCGAATTGGTCAACTGGAGACAGATGCAGGTGGCAGATTGGAATCCAAAGCAGGATAATGGCTATATGATAACGAATCCGCCATATGGGGAAAGATTGGGAGATCGCCCTGAAGTGGAAAAGGCCTACAAAGAGCTAGGTTCCATCATGAAGGACAATCCTTCTTGGAGCGGTTATATTTTAACTTCCCATGAAGGTTTCGAAACATTCTATGGCAAGCAGGCAACGAAGAAACGCAAGCTTTTCAATGGTTTTATCAAAACCGATTATTATCAGTATTTCGGTAAACATATCTGAAAAAGGGAGCCGATAGTATGTCAGATGCAACACAGCAATATTGGGACTTGATCAAGGAACAAAAAGCGTATGAAGAAGCAATCGCCCTCATGCATTGGGACTTGCGGACGAAAGCACCGAAAGCCGGTATGGAATATCGGGCTGAAGCCATCAGCTATTTATCACAGCAGTCGCATCGTCTATCCACATCTGACAAACTGAAAGAACTGATTGACGAACTGAAGCCAATCGCCAAGGACGAAATTCTGATCAAATCACTGGCTGAGAGTGAAAAAGAATACAACCGCAACAAGAAAATCCCTGAAGCGGAATTTAAAGCATATGTTATGCTTCAATCCAAAGCCGAATCCGTTTGGGGAGAAGCAAGGGAGAAAGATGATTTCAGTTTGCTCCAGCCGTATTTGGAGGAACTGGTCGCCTATAAGAAGAAATTCGCTTCCTATTGGGATGCCGATCAGCATCCTTATGACGTGCTGCTGGACTTGTATGAGCCAGGTGTGACGATGCAGACACTTGACGAAGTGTTCCCGACTTTGCGAAAATCATTGACGAATTTGCTTGAACGAATCAAGCAGTCCGAAGTAAAACCGGATGTGAGCGTCCTCCAGACACATTTCTCGAAGGACCAGCAGAAGGCTTTCACCATTTCCGTCCTGAAGAAAATGGGCTATGCTTTTGAAGCAGGAAGACTGGATGATACGATCCATCCGTTTGAGATTACCCTGAATCCCAAAGATGTCCGCATCACGACACGTTATGATGAGGAAGACTTCCGAATGGCTGTCTTCGGTACAATCCATGAAGGCGGACATGCACTTTATGAACAGAATATAGCGGAAAAGCTAGCTGCAACCCCTTTGGCAAGTGGAACAAGCATGGGGATCCATGAATCACAGTCGTTATTCTGGGAGAACTTCGTTGCCCGCAGCGAGTCATTCTGGAAAGGGCACTTCGAAGAATTCAAGACGTATGCACCTGCTTCCTTGCAGGAAATCGATTTTGATACGTTCTATCAAGCAGTAAATGAAGTGAAAGCATCCTTCATCCGAATCGAGGCTGACGAATTGACGTATGCTTTGCATATCATGATTCGTTATGAATTGGAGAAGGCTTTATTCAAGGAAGAGATTACGGTTGCCGAGCTGCCGGCAATCTGGAACAAAAAAATGGAGGAATACCTCGGCATCGTTCCGGAAAATGATTCACAAGGCGTGCTGCAGGACATTCACTGGTCCGGTGGTGATTTTGGCTATTTCCCTTCCTACGCTTTAGGTTATATGTATGCGGCACAATTCCATGCGAAGATGCAGGAAACCTTGGATACAGACCGTCTGATTGAACAAGGAGAATTTGCGCCGATCAAGCAGTGGCTGACAGAACAAATCCATCAATACGGGAAAATGAAGAAACCTTTGGAACTGCTGCAGGATGTGACTGGTGAAGGATTGAATGCCGATCATCTAGTATCCTATCTGACTGAGAAATACAGCAAAATCTATCAGCTATAAAAAAACGATGCAGAGTCCATCTCTGCATCGTTTTTCCTTTAGCTCAGAGCTGTGGCCATGTTTGGTACTTGCAAGCCAGCATCTTCATAGATAACCTCTAGATCGGACTGGAAAGCATCGAATTGCTTCTGAGCTGCATCGAAGTTCGGCTCTGTTTCAGAAGCGTCTATTGCTTTTGTCACTTCCTCGAAATAAGCTTTTAAAGAATCCAAAGATTTCGTGAATGCTTCTTTTTGCTCATCCGGAAGATTGCTTTCCAGTTTGTAATCAGCAAGTTTTGCCGCACCTTCATCCGCTGCTTTCTTAGCTGCTTCGGCAGATGTCTTGATAACATCGTCCGTGGAAGCTTCATCGGCCAGAGCAGTCTGATACGCTGCAATCGGTGCGTAATTAGCACTTAAATCAGCTGTAAAATCCATTTGTGTACTAAGAAGTTCTTTTTTGACATCGGTCGTTTCTGTTTTTTCTGAACCGCTATCAGCTTTACTTTGTGAGTCAGCACTTGAACAACCTGTTGCGAATATGGCTACGATAGCCGTTAACGCAAGCAAGAACATGAGCTTTTTCACGCTAACATCCCCTTTCTGATTGGCTTCATTAGTTTAATGCTAATTTTTTGAATTGTAAATACTTAGTAGAAATGTTCCAAGAATGGGAAGAATCTGATAAATTAAAGGAAATAGAATTTTCATGATTCTGTTGAAACCGGAAACAACAATGCTATAATTATAAGCGGATTCTGATAAAGGAGTTTTGCAGTTGAAGAAACAAAGCTTAGCATATTTTCTGGATGATTTATGGGCGAAAGGGTTTAAACTGACAGATGAAGATGTACAATTCATCTATTTCGGAAAAAATTATGCGAATGCGCCCGATTGGAAAGTAGTGGTTGCCCTCCAGGTCACACTTCGGTTCCAGCATGCATTTGATGGCAGTTTCTACCTTAGTGTATTGGACTTGATCGGTGAAGATGGGGTGCAGACAAAAAAACAAGCAGAAGATCTGCTTGCGAAAAAAGGGTTCCAGCTTCAATATCATTGATTCTGGCGGATTGCTTCCCTGGCAAGCTGATCTGCTGCTTTGTTTTGTTTTTCCGGTATCCATTTGATGAAGAAATAAGGAAACACTCGGCTCAACTCCATTATTTGTTCTAATAATGGCTGGAATTCTTTGTTCTTTGTATATTCCTTATCGATTGCCTGCACGGCAGCCTGGGAATCCGAACGTAAGGAGATGATGGCTTCGGGGTGATCTTCGCGACAGATTTCCAAAGCTTTGATGATGGCCCAGAATTCAGCTTGGTGATTCGTCATTGTCCCAAGCTGTATGCTGTATGTCTTGCGCACTCCTTCTTTTATGACCACGATCCCTGCTCCGCTTACCCCTGGATTACCGCTGGTAGCACCATCGGTATATACCTCGATCAATCCGTATCCCTCCTAGTCGTCGATATTTCTGTACATTCTTTTTGCTCCGTAAAGGAACGGCGTGGAGATGATGCTGACCACGAATTTCAGCACATATGTCGAAATGAAGATTTCCATCCATACTGAGCCTTCATAAGTCCCGGCGAAAGCAATTGTACAGAAGACGAGCGTATCAAGCAGCTGACTGAGCATCGTGCTGACATTATTTCGCACCCAAAGGAATTTATCATCCGGAAGTACACGTTTGACAAGCGCGTACAGCCAGACATCGACATATTGACTGATGGCAAATGCAATCAAGCTTCCAAGTGCCACTCGGGGAATAAAACCGAATATCGTACTGAGCGATGACTGGGCAAAGTCACTTGGTGCCGGATCGAACAATAGGACGAACTGCATGATCACAGTCATCATGATCAAGGTAGCAAAGCCGAGACCAACAGCTTTCCTGGCAATTTTCTTACCATAATTTTCGTTCAATATATCCGAAGCCAAGAAGATGGTACCATATATGATGTTACCCATTGTTGCTGTCAATCCGAACAGCTCGATTGTCTTTGTTACCTGTATATTTGCCAGCACTGTTGCCATGCCGACCCATACGAACAGTCCGAGGCGTCCGAATAGCCGATACATGACCAAAAGCAGGACGAAGTTTATAATGGAAAAAGCAATCCAAAGTAAATCATTATGCAATGCTGCTCCTCCTAGTGTAAATTACTTAGACAATGGAAAAGTATACGCGCTTTTCCAGGAGTATGCAACATATGGAAGGATTCTGATACAGAAAAGCGGCAATCCCGAGGATTGCCGCTTGCGCTTATATTATAGTTTTACCACGTTAGCTGCTTGAGGTCCTCTTTCTCCTTCGATTACTTCAAAGGATACTTCCTGACCTTCTTCAAGATTCTTGAAGCCTTCTTCCTGGATGGCGGAGTAATGTACAAACACATCGTTACCGTCCTCTACTTGAATGAATCCGTAACCTTTTTCAGCGTTGAACCATTTTACAATTCCGTTTGGCATATTCCTTATCCTCCTAAAAGACGTTTCACAGAAAACGCATGAGATAATACAAAAAAGACGTGCATGAATTGAAAAAGGCAGTCTGCTAGAAGGGCGGAATTACTTTAGCTCCTCTAACAAGCTGCCGACGTTCGTATTCCGCTCATCTTGTTTGCTTGTCACAAATATAGCTTATTTTGAAAAATGCGTCAAGTGGGGAAAAAGAAGGATTTGTTGGGAAAGTAATCGCTTTCGGAAGGAATTGAAAGAGTCTGTCATTCCTTCTATCTTGTCAATTTGCGACATGTTTAGTTTTTTATATCAAGGAATGGTCTTCATTGAAGGGTTGATAGGATTCCATTACAATATAGTTAATCGTATTTTGTCGGAAGGAGGCAGACGATTGACCATTCAAATAGGCGTGACCGGATGGGGTGATCACGACAAACTTTATCCAGATGCGAAAGCGAGACAGCAGAAACTAAAGACATATGCGACGCATTTTGAAGTGGTGGAAGTGGATGCTTCCTTTTACGCCATTCAACCAATCAGCAATTATATGAAATGGGTCCAAGAGACTCCCGAACATTTTTCATTCATCATTAAAGCGCATCAGGATATGACAGGCCAAAGCCGCCGGAAAATGACACGATCCGAAGCAGCTTCCTTGTTCGAACAATTCTTAACATCGATTCAGCCTGTTGTCGAGGCTGGCAAGCTGGCTGCAATCTTATTTCAGTTTCCTCCTTGGTTCCAAGTGGAGAAGACGAGCATCGATCGGCTGCGTTATATACGTGAGCTGACAAAAGGATTACCGGTAGCGATAGAATTCCGCCATCAGTCTTGGTATGCAGAGGAATACCGGGAAAGGACGCTCAGCTTGCTGCGTGAGCTGCAATTCATACATACAGTTTGCGATGAACCGCAAGCAGGAAGCGGCTCTGTCCCTGTTGTCCCAGTGACGACATATGATCAGTTGACACTTGTCCGATTCCATGGCCGCAATGTTCATGGGTGGAATCAAAATGGGCGTGAGGATTGGCGCAAAGTACGCTTTCTTTACCGATACAATCAGACAGAACTCATGGAATGGCGGGAGCTGGCACTTGCGTTGGAGCAATCCAGCACACGTGTCATTCTGTTATTCAACAATAATTCCGGCGGTGATGCCAGTGACAATGCCAAGGAGATGATGCAGCTCCTCGGACAAAAGCTGCCGGATCCTCCGCCGGAACAACTGAATCTATTTGATTAGGAAGGGCGATGAACGATGGAACAGACGAAACAACTGGAAGAGATGGAGCGTTATGTCTACACCATCTTCCGCAAAGATGCGACAGGGCATGATTTCTATCATATGAAACGGGTAGCCAAGATGGGGAGGAAGATCGCTTTTGCAGAAGGTGCAGACCCATTCCTGACAGAAGCAATCGGTTGGATGCATGATATCGGGGATCATAAGCTATTTGATGAGCCGGCGGATGCGGTGGCCGAGGCTCAAGGTTTCCTGCGCCGTATCGGATTGGAAGAAGACGTCATTCAAGAAATATTCCTGGCTTGCCGGAATATTTCCTTCAGTAAAGGACGCATTCCGGATTCATTGGAAGGAAAAATCATCCAGGATGCGGATCGTTTGGATGCAATCGGTGCCATTGGAATTGCCCGTACGTTCGCTTTCGGCGGAGCAGCCAGCCGTCTCATCCACTGGCCAAATGACCCCAAGCATTCGAGCGTCCAGCATTTTTATGATAAACTATTGAAATTGAAAGAAACACTGCATACGAAAACAGCTGTACATATGGCTGCATCCAGGCATGCCTTCATGCAGGACTTCCTGGATCAGTTCTTTGCGGAATGGGATATGCCGTGTGATGATATACGATAAAGGAATGATATATTTATGAAGACTTCTGAACAAGCCTATCTGGATTTATGCAGATATGTTTTGGAAAACGGCACGAAGAAAGAAGACCGTACAGGTACGGGCACAGTCTCTGTTTTTGGCTATCAGATGCGTTTTGATCTTCAGCAAGGCTTTCCATTGCTGACAACGAAACGTGTCCCATTCCGGCTGATTGCAAGCGAACTGCTCTGGTTCCTAAAGGGAGATACGAATATCCGATATTTGTTGGAGCATAACAATAACATTTGGAATGAATGGGCTTTTAAAAACTGGGTGGAAAGTGATGCGTATGGCGGACCGGATATGACCGACTTTGGACGTCGATCCTTGCAGGATGAGGATTTTCGTGTCGTATATGAAACACAGATGGAAAAATTCAAGCAGCTGATCCTTGCCGATGATGCATTCAGCGAACGTTTCGGCCATCTTGGTGATGTTTATGGCAAGCAGTGGCGGAACTGGAAGACGACAAAAGGTGAAAGCATCGATCAATTGCAAGACGTAATTGAAACGATCAAGAAAAATCCGGATTCCAGAAGATTGATGGTTTCCGCCTGGAACCCGGAGGATGTCCCGACGATGGCACTTCCGCCATGCCATACGATGTTCCAGTTCTATGTGGCTGACAACAAGCTTTCTTGCCAGCTGTATCAACGCAGCGGAGATATCTTCCTCGGCATCCCATTCAATATAGCCAGCTACAGTTTGCTTACACATCTGATTGCCAAGGAATGCGGATTGGAAGTCGGGGAATTCATCCATACGATCGGTGATGCTCACTTGTATTCGAATCATCTTGAACAAGTGGAAATGCAGCTAAGCCGAACACCGAAAGCATTGCCATCTTTGGAAATCAAAGAAAGCTTCCGCTCGGTTTTTGATGCATCGATGGATGATTTGGAAATCATCGGATACGAACCGCATCCGGCAATAAAGGCACCTGTTGCCGTTTAAGGAGGATCAGTATGATTTCACTATTATTCGCAATGGATCAAAACCGTGGTATCGGATATGAAAATGACATGCCATGGCATCTTCCGCGTGACTTGCGATTTTTCAAAGAGAAGACGACCAACCAAATCATCGTAATGGGCAGAAAGACACTCGACTCGATGAACGGAGCATTGCCGAATCGGGACAACGTCGTCCTTACACGGGATAAAGCGTTTAAAGCAAAAGATGTCACTGTCTTGCATAGCGTGGAGGAAGTGAAGGAATTAGCGGACAAGCATTCTGAACAAGAAATCTTCATTATCGGCGGAAGTGAGATATTTTCGCAGACATTGAATATCGCTGATCGTATTTATATGACGTATATAGAAGAAACCTTCCCTGCAGATCGTTTTTTCCCCGACTTCCCTTTGGAAGAATGGCAGGAAACAAAACGGGAAAAAGGTATGAAGGATGAAAAGAATCCTTACGATTACTACTTCATCCAATATGATCGGGTGAAAAACTGAATGCTGTATGTATTCTTGCCTCCGGCTTGCTTTTTCCTGCTGATCGTATTGACAATCTTTTATCCGGTTTGGACAAAAAGCGAAGCAGTGCAGAAAGAAGGTGAATGAATGCGATCTTTTTACCATTTTATGATGACATATCGGGGTCGAAAAAAGCCCACGGATGAAAGCAAACTTGCTGACTGGATGTTTGCAGATCATAATTTCCCGAAACATAGCGCATCTTATGATGAGATCAGTGAATATCTGGAATGGAATAGTCCTTTCCATGGGGCACTGCAGGTTTTTGACCGGCTATGGCGGACATATGAAACTATGGAATAAATGAATTGTATGCCTGTATCACTAGATGCAGGCATTTTTTATGGGATCTTTAGGTAAAATTTTGTCAAATGTCATTGAAAGTTCAGATATTTATTTATACTATGGAAATATCGCTAGGTGGTGGTGTAAGTTTATGGAATCCATTGGGTTTGCTTTAGTGAGCATCTTATTGGCTTATCTGCTTGGCTCGCTTAATGGAGCCTATTATATGATGAAATGGAAGCATGGAACAGATATCCGTACGACTGGAAGCGGGAATGCCGGTGCAACGAATGCAGGCAGGGCTATGGGCAAGAAGGGTTTCCTTCTGGTTCTTATGTTTGATTTAGTCAAAGGAATGCTTGCTGTTTTGCTTGTTCGATGGAGCAATCAGGCTGAAATTATTGCGGGTTTGAGTGTCATTGCAGCAGTATTGGGTCATATTTTCCCGGCTCAACTCCGTTTCAAAGGGGGGAAAGGAATCGCTGTGTCCCTCGGGGCACTTGTCATCTTTTCCTATCAAGCAACCTTCCTGCTGCTTGCTATATTTCTATGTATCTATCTTTTCATGAGAAGATTCAGCATCTCCGGGCTGCTCGCATATGGCTGTACAGCCGTTTTGCTTCCGCTTTTACGTTTTGATCTGCTGACAATCGCTGTTTACGTTGTAGTGACTGTCTTTATTTTGGCGGCTCATCATACACATTTGAAAGCTGCCTGGAGCTATTTACGCAACGAAAGGTGACATACGATGAATTCGACACAATTATATTATAAAATTGCAACCGAACCATGGGAATTCGAACAAATACACGCCCTCAACTACCGGACGTTTACGGAGGAAATCCCACAGCACGAAGCCAATCGGGAACGTAAGAGAATCGATCGGTTCAATGAGGAAAATACATATATAATCGGTATTGATAAAGAGAAAGTAGTTGCCATGATCGCTATCCGTTCTGTCAGGCCATTTTCATTAGATGAAAAATTGGACGACTTGGATCGCTACCTACCTCCGCATACAGCTAAATGCGAAATAAGATTGCTTGCGGTAGAGCAAGCATATCGGGATAGTTTTGTATTCTTCAGGCTGGCTGAAGCCCTTATCGAATACTGTTTGAAAAATGGTTTTGATATGGCTGTTATTTCCGGCATCTTACGCCAGCAGAAATTATATAAGCATATGGGATTCGTTCCATTTGGACCGTTGACTGGTACCGGGGATGCACAGTTCCAGCCGATGTATGTGACCGAATCGTTGTTTCAGAAAAAAGCACGTGCCTTTGAGCGTATACTCCAGAATAGGCAAGAGCCGAGCAGTTTTTTGCCCGGACCCGTTCCGATGGCAGAGCAAGTGAAAAAGGCGATGGGAGAGACGGCAGGTTCCCATCGTGCACCGGCTTTTCTTGATCAGCTCGATCAGCTTCGCGGGAGATTGAGAAGTTTGACTCATGCAGCTCATGTCCAGATTCTGCTCGGCTCCGGTACCTTAGGAAACGATGCGGTGGCAGCGCAGTTGCGTAATCTTGATCAATATGGTCTCATCCTTGTGAATGGCGAGTTTGGTTCCCGGCTGACTGATCATGCCAGGCGGGCAGGTCTGCGCTTTGCCACATTGGAAATCCCCTGGGGCGAAAGCTTCGATTATGAACATGTACTGACTGAAGCCAAAGCAACTGATGCTGCTTGGATTTGGGCAGTGCATTCGGAAACTTCCACCGGTGTGCTGCAAGACATGGACCGGTTGAAATACATAGCAAACAAGATTGGCAGCAAACTGATTCTGGATTGCTGCAGTTCCCTTGGCAATGTAGCAATCGATTTACGGGGCGTTTATATGGCAACTGCAGGCAGCGGGAAAGGATTGGCTTCTTACGCCGGTTTAGCTTTCGTCTTTTACCATCATCCAATCCCGATCTCGGATAATATCCCGCGCTATTTGGATTTAGGCCTTTACCATGCATATGACAGCGCGCCATTCACGCACTCTTCCAACTTGATAAGTGCTTTATCGGCAGCAATCGAACAATGGGAAGATAAACAACTGTTAAAGCGGGTTCGGGAATTGACAGAAAAACTAGTCGCATTATGCAGGCTTAAAGGACTGACACTCTTGACAGAATCGGCTTTTACACCTGGCATCGTCACGATTGTTCTGCCTAGAGAGCTTCGCGCGGACATCGTCGGCAGGGAAGTTGCCCGAAAAGGCTATTTGATCAGCTGCAATAGCAGTTACCTTATCGAGCGCAATTGGGTGCAAATTTCCGTCATGGGACATCATCAGGAGAAGGATTTGGAACGCGTTACCGATACACTTTCCACTCTGATCGGAAAGAAGGAAACATTCGTTTGAAGAACTTTTTCACCACTGCTAAAGGATTCTGTTCGATTGGAGCAGTTCTCCTTTTGAGTAAAATGTATCTTATTTGCATTATCTATTTCGATTTACCTTTATATGAGCCATTCGATTACATACAATTGTTCTTGTCCTGTTTGTCGTCGATCGTCATTTTATCGTTATTGCTGTATCTGTTTACGAAGAAAATGCGTGCTGGTGCATTCTTGCTTTTACATATTATTTTGACCGGGATTTTGTATGGCAATTTATTGTATTTTCGCTTTTATATCGACTTTGTCACACTGCCGATTCTATTCCAATTCAAGAACGTTGGCGGTCTTAGTCAGAGCACGGCTGAGTTGATGGATCCACTCGATCTCATTCTATTCGCTGATACAGTGATCCTGCTTGCGTGGTGGATTCTCAAAAAACCAAAACCAATCTCTGTCAAATGGAAGCATAAAGGGATATTTGCAAGCCTCACTGCTCTGCTTATCGGAATCAATGTTGGAATCTCCCATATCGGGGCGGGAGATCAGCATGATGGCAGCTATAACCGATCGGCGATGGTCAGCACGCTCGGACCTGTTTACTATCATGGATATGATATTTATCAAACGGTGCGAGCCGAGCTCAGCAGCACGTTTGCGACAAAACAGGATTATGAGAAGGCAGCTGCTTATCTGGATTCTGCCGATACGGATATCACGTCACAGTACTTCGGCGTTGCCAAAGGAAAGAACGTCATCCTGGTCAACTTGGAATCGACGCAGCAATTTGTCATTGGCAGAAAAGTCAAGGGGGAGGAAATCACCCCCTTCATGAACAGCTTGATTGAGGACAGCTTTTATTTTGACCAAATCTACCATCAGACAGCACAAGGGAAGACATCGGATGCTGAATTCATGTTCGATCAATCCTTTTACCCGCTTGCCAGTGGTTCCGTATACGTAAGACGGCCGGAAAACGAATACATCGCCATGCCGGAAATCCTGGCGGAGTCCGGTTATCAGAGTGCTTCCTTCCACGGCAATGTCGGCAGTTTTTGGAATAGGGAAGAAGCGTATGACGCTTTTGGCTATGATAGATTCTTCTCCAAGGATGCTTATCAAGTATCGGATGAGAATTCGGTTAATTACGGCATCAAGGATGAAGCTTTCCTCGATCAGTCCATGCCGTATCTCGAGGATTTGAAGCAGCCATTTTACAGCAAGTTCCTGCTGCTAACGAATCATTTCCCATTCCTGCTGGATGAAGAGGACGTGTTATTGGACGAGGCTGAGACAGGGCTGGATGTTGTAGATCGCTACTTCCAGACAGTTCGTTATGAGGATGAAGCACTCAAAGAATTCTTCTCCGAATTGAAACGCTCTGGCTTATATGAGAATTCCATCATTGTGCTCATCGGCGATCATTATGGTATCTCCGAAAACTATTATGATGGCATCGCGTCCTACTTGGATGAGGATCTGTCAGTCCCAGATGAGCTTGATTTGCAGCGGGTACCATTGATCATTCATGTACCAGGCCAGGAGGGAGAAACCTTCCATAGTCCTGGTGGACAAATCGATATCCAGCCTACAATCCTGCATCTGCTCGGTGTGGATACAGCTGATTATCCGAATTTCGGACAAGATTTGCTTGCGCCAGAGCGCGATCCTTTCGTCGTCTTCCGTGACGGCGATTTCGTGACAGAAGATGTCATCTATACAGCTCAGCTTTGCTATGATAAAGTATCCGGCAAGCAAACAAACATGAACAAATGCTCGCCATATTTTGAGAAACGGAATAAAGAGCTTTATTATTCGGACGCCATCTTGAATGGTGATTTGCTCCGTTTCGCTGATTGAATGAAATCCGGCACCTTTTGTGGGCCGGATTTTTTGTTGCACAAATAAACCTTGGGATACCGTCAGGAAAACGCGGATTTACAACGCTAAACCTATTTCCTGACGATTCCCCCGTTTTTAACAACGTTAAGAAAGTTTCAGTTTTGTTTCTGAATTTCTACTTGAGCCTTACGGTTTTTTGATAACAGACTGAGTATTTGACTATCATGTCCGGAGCAACAAAAGATCGTGAGCAACTTCAAAAAATGTTAGAGGATATACAAGAAGGTGACATCATTTATGTTACGGACTTAACTTGGATTACTCGTAGTACACAAGATTTATTTGAATTAATCGATAATATACGGAGTAAAAAAGCAAATTTAAAATCCTTAAAAGATACATGGCTAGATTTATCAGAAGATAATCCCTACAGCCTTATGGCGGGTGTAAACCAATTAGAATGTGAGCTTATCCGTATGCGGCAGCGTGAAGGAATTGAACTGGCTAAGAAAGAAGGAAAGTTTAAAGGTCGGTTAAAGAAGTACCATAAAAATCATGCAGGAATGAATTATGTAGTAAAGCTTTATAAAGAGGGAGATATGACTGTAAATCAAATTTGTGAAATTACAAATGTGTCTAGGGCCTCATTATATAGAAAGCTATCGGAAAGTAACAGTTGATGAGTTATATCAAAAATCGGAAATATACAATAGAAAATAAAATTCATATAGAGGTGGAATTATATGCCTAAAATTGACAATATGCTAGCGATTCTATGGATGCTTCGTTCAGGTGAAAAAATTACTGCAAAACATATTTCAGAAAAGTTAGAGATGAATATAAGGACTGTGTATCGTTATATTGATACAATTTCAACAAGTGGCGTACCTATAATTTCAGAACCAGGACATAACGGTGGATACACTTTATTGAACAATTTTATTGATGCTCCTCTTTTTTTTGATTTTGAGGAGCAAACTTCACTTTTTCACGCTGCTGTTTTTGCAGAAGAAGCCGGATATTATGGAGGTGAAGCACTAAATAGGGCCATTTCAAAACTAAGTAAATACTCAAATCAAGAGCAGGAAACAAAGATAAACCAACATTTAACTAGTCTTGAAGTAATAAGTCGATTAAGTTCACTCTCTATGAAACCTTTTTTGAAGGAGTTGGAGCAGGCCGTAGCTGACGGGTACTCAGTAAAAATTCTTTACCATAAAAGTGGCGAAAAGCAATTAAATTATAGATTGGTCGATCCGTACAGAATTATCTATTGGAATAATAAGTGGTATGTGATTGGATTTTGTCATCTTAGGAATGATATCCGTAGTTTTAGAGTAGATCGAATTGAAAGTCTAATGCTAACCGAAAATAAGTTTAACCGGCCAGAAAATTTTTCAGCACGTGACTTTTTTATGAAAAGTCTTCTTCCAACTATAGAAGATAAGGAAGGGATTATTTCTTTGGTTATTAATGGGGATAAAAGTGTATTGGCTGATATTTGCCAACATTGGTTTTTAGGACATTATTTACAAGAACGGACTTCAAATCAAGCAGTTTTTCTTCTTGAAAAAGATATGATACATACATATGTACCTTATTTACTGTTAACGTACGGTAAATCTATTCGAGTTATTGAGCCAATCAGCCTTAAGAAAAGAATGATTGATGTTTTGTCGGAATTAATAAAATTTCATCAAATTTGATTACTTCCCTGACGCTAGGTGTCAGGGAAGTAATGTTATATTTGGCTATATCAATTGTGATTGGAGTGTTACTGGATGCAAACAGGAAAAGTATTTCTATATGTATTTAATACAATGTCGGACTGGGAATATGGATATTTAATTGCTGAACTAAACTCAGGAAGATATTTCAAAAAAGATTTAGCACCTTTAAAAGTAATTACAGTAGGAGCTAATAAAGAAATGATTACTACTATGGGAGGACTGGGCATAAAACCGGATATTTCCCTTGATGAATGTACTCTTGAGAGTAAAGATCTTTTAATTTTACCAGGAGGGGCTACTTGGAGTGAAAAAATTCATCAACCTATCTTGGAAAGAATTGGCCAAGCTTTAAAGCTTGGCACTATTGTTGCTGCAATTTGTGGTGCAACTGAGGGCCTCGCGAATATGGGATACTTAGATACTAGAAAACATACAAGTAATAACTTAGAATATACTAAAATGGTATGTCCTAACTATAAAGGAGAAAAGTTCTATGATTTGGGATCTGCGGTATCTGATGCGAATTTAGTTACTGCATCAGGAATAGCTCCTCTGGAATTTGCAATGGAGGTACTGAAAAAAATAGATGTATTTACACCGGATGCATTACATTCATGGTATAACCTAAATAAGACTCATAAACCTGAATACTTCTTCCAGTTAATGAATTCAATAAATAAATAAAGTAACTGAAAAGCTCAATTTCTCTATTTTGATTTGTAGAGAAGTTGGGCTTTTTAATCTGGACTTTCCTTATCGTTGTTGTAAATCTGCATTTTCCTGACGCTACCCCATCTTTAATATTTACATAATCCTTCCAACGTGCTATGGTGTATAGGTTCTATTCATACTAAGTTAATAGGAATTGTAGAATAT
The DNA here is from genome assembly GCF_047228925.1 of Terribacillus jepli. Classification (NCBI taxonomy): domain Bacteria; kingdom Bacillati; phylum Bacillota; class Bacilli; order Caryophanales; family Bacillaceae; genus Terribacillus; species Terribacillus jepli. Next base: position 89,428 of record NZ_JBFEGH010000004.1, read on the forward strand.
AAGAAGGAGGATGATTAACTTGAACTTATTCACTTTTGTGAACATTATTTTTTTATTAGCTTTATTGAGCGTGCTCTTTTATATGCAAAAGAAGCATGTTTCCTTTTCCAAGCGTGTGCTGACTGGATTGGGACTCGGTATCATACTCGGAATCGTACTGCAGTTGATTTATGAGCCGGCTTCCGAAACCATTGTCATGACAAATGACTGGTTCGGTTTGGTGGGAAGCGGTTATGTGAAGCTATTGCAAATGATCGTCATGCCACTTGTCTTCATTTCGATTGTAGCTGCGTTTACCAGACTCGAGAAATCATCGAATATCGGTAAGATAAGCGGTCTTGTCATCGGAACTCTGATGGTGACGACAGCCATTGCTGCAGCTATCGGCATCGCGGCAGCTGCAGGGTTCGACTTAAAAGCAATCGATGTTGCAGCAGGTGATGCCGAGATGACACGTGGAGAAGAATTGGAAACTAGCTTGACAGAAGTACAAAGCACAACCATTCCGCAAAAAGTATTGGAATTCCTGCCAGCAAATCCATTCTTGGATCTGACTGGTGCACGAGCTACTTCTACGATTGCAGTCGTTATATTTGCAGCATTTGTAGGTGTGGCCTACTTGGGAATAAAGAGGAAGAGTCCGGAGCAAGCTGCATTCTTCCAAAAAATGATTGAATCCTTGCATAGTCTTGTCATGCGCATTGTTACATTGGTATTGCGTCTGACACCTTACGGAATTCTTGCTTTGATGGCAAAAACGGTTGCAGGGAGCGACTTTCAAGCAATCGCGACATTGGGTAAATTTGTTATCGCCTCTTATGCTGCGCTGATTGCCATGTTCCTTGTCCACTTGCTCATTCTTACTATAATGGGGCTCAGTCCGAAACAATATGTCAAAAAGATCATGCCAGTCCTGGCATTTGCCTTTACTTCCCGTACCAGTGCGGGAACCTTGCCGCTGAACGTCGAGGCACAAAGGAATAAATTAGGTGTACCTGAATCGATCGCCAACTTCTCGGCATCCTTTGGGATCACTATCGGACAAAACGGCTGTGCCGGTATTTATCCAGCAATGCTCGCAGTCATGATTGCGCCTACCCAAGGTATCAATCCGCTATCTCCGTCATTCATTGCGACTTTGATCGTCGTCGTCATGATCAGTTCATTCGGTGTTGCCGGTGTCGGAGGGGGCGCTACGTTTGCCTCTTTGATCGTTCTATCTACGATGAATTTGCCAGTTGCTTTGGCAGGTGTATTGATATCGATCGAGCCGCTGATCGATATGGGCCGAACAGCGCTGAATGTAAGTGGATCCATGGTATCAGGGTTGGTGACAAGCCGGACACTTGGTGAATTGGACACAAAAACTTATCGTTCCGATGAAGCTGCTTCAGAAAGCATGGTACGCTAAAGTCGCATGATACAAAAAGCCGCTCCTAATGTGAGCGGCTTTTCTAATGCAATGAAATATCCATTATATGATGGAACGGTATGCGAATCGGATATAAGGAATCATGTGTATCCAAGAGCAAATATTGTTCGGATTGTTCCAGACTAATCACGACTCCAAGAGCAGTTTCTACTTGTTGCCCTTTTCTATACAGTATACGGATCTTCGTTTTCCCCACCTCGATATCCCGCACCTTCTGCTCAAGCTCTTCCAGCTGCTGCTCATCCATGATCGGCGGCTTTGCCTTGCCGATTTCCCGTCCCATGTGCTGCAGCATTTCCACATGCTCCGGCAGCATTAAAGATGTCCATTTGATCTTGCCCCGATCATTCACCATAGCTCATTCCTCCTGTTAACAGCATAATCGAACGTACGTTCTTTTTCAAGTGACAAAGAACGTATGTTCGATTATAATATTTATATAAACTCGGCAAAGAAAGCAGGGATCCAAATGGACAGAGCATCGTGGATAAGATTTGTGGAGCAGCAGGTTATGATGATTTATATGGCGAAAGATGGCTCCTTGACGAAACGTCAGGTCAAAATTGAAAAGATCAATGAAGCATCCGTGACAGGTTATTGCTATTTACGAAAGCAGCTTCGTACTTTCCGGATGGACCGGATCCTTGCCATTCAGCCAATCAAACGGCAACACACGTGGCGCATGTCATCTTGATTCCTGTCATTCACCCACTATCTCCTTCCTGAATAGACTGCTAGGGAACCTAGGAAAAGGAGAACATACGATGGCGATTTTGTCCGATGGGACCAATGCCCTTCATTACCCAGAGGCTTCATGGCAGCGAGAAGCACTGCTTGCCTTTCAGCATGAATTATCCGACCAGCAATCCAGATTCCCTTGTATACCGGCTACAGTCGGACACCGGCTAGGGCAGTTCCGCTTTGGTTTTGCGGGCGATCCGGCTACAAAAGACACAGCCAGACAGCTGGCTGATTTATTGCATATATATGGACAGCAATCAAAGGAGTTCGGTGCTTATACTTCCCTGATTGTTTTCTTTGATACAACAAAGCAGAAGGAGCTTGGCCTGGATGTGCCTTCTTATTTTCATATTTACTGGGACTTGCTCAGCAGGACAACGGCCTATGATCCAGCCAGCTGGCCGAACGATATCCCTGAAAGTCCTGAAAATGCGTTGTGGGAGTATTGTTTCGGAGGGGAGAAATACTTCATGTATTGTGCAACGCCTGCGCATCAGCAAAAGAAAAGCCGGAATTTCCCATGCATGATGCTTGCCGTCACACCCAGATGGGTGCTGAAGGAATTCGAATCGAAATCCAAAGCCGCCGGTATCAAACGGAAAATAAGATCACGTATAATTGCCTACGATGATAGTGACATCCATCCAGATTTGAATGCATACGGCCACCCCGATAATCATGAATGGAAGCAATATTTTCTTCATGATGACAATACCTCTCCTCTCAAATGCCCTTTTCACAGAAACAAGCAAGACTGATGGATTCTACCCGTTCTTCCCATACCACCCCTTTACAAATCATGCTAGAATAATAGCAGGAGGAATATGTATGAAACTATTGCATACCGCTGACTGGCATCTTGGTAAGATTGTCAACAGCGTACATATGACAGAAGATCAGGCCTTCATTTTGGAGCAGATCAAAGTGATAATTGATAGAGAACAGCCTGATGCGGTCATCGTAGCAGGCGATTTATATGATAGGGCGATTCCGCCGCGTGATGCAGTGGAGTTGCTGAACGATACATGGAACTGGCTGGTCGGCGAGAAGGAAATTCCAGTATTGTCGATCAGCGGCAATCACGACAGTCCGGATCGTCTTGATTTTGGCAGTCAGCTGTTCAGAGCGAGCAAGCTATTCATCGAAACGAAGCTGCGGCAGGGAATGCAGCCCGTCACCTTGGAAGATGAGCATGGCCCTGTACGTTTTCATCTTATCCCGTATACGGAACCAGCTGATGTACGGGCATTTTTCGACGATGAGAGCATCACGACCCACCAGCGGGCAATGGAACGCATCGTTACCTACATTACCGATACGTACGATATGACTGAAAGACATGTATTTGTTGGACATGCCTTCCTTGCCGGAGGTATGGAATCCGACTCGGAAGAGCGGTTGTCGATGATCGGAGGAAGTCCGTATGTGGATGCAGCTCTTTTCGAACCATTCACCTACGCAGCTTTCGGACATCTGCATCAAGCACAGCGAATCGGCAGTGATCATATCCGTTACAGCGGTTCACCGCTTAAATATTCATTTTCGGAAGCGACCCATAAAAAATCGGTTACGATGGTGGAACTGGACGCTGCCGGATTTCGTTCATTCGAGAAGATAGACCTAATCCCCAAACGTGATATGCGCATCGTAGAAGGTTATTTTGATGAGTTAATGGAAGGGACGGCAGGAAGCAAAGACGACTACCTGCATATCAGAATGTTGGATGATGGACAGCTGCTGGATCCAATGGGTAAACTTCGCAAGCTTTATCCGAACATCCTGCGGTTGGAACGCAAAGCAAAGACTGGGGCAAGCAGCATGTCCGATATCAAACAAATCAAAGAAAAACAACGCATGTCACATATGCAGCTTTTTGCCGCCTTTTATGAGGAAATGAAAGGTGAGGCTATACCGGAACACCGCCAGAAACATATGGAAGCAATCATCCAGCGACTGGTCGAGCAAGAGAGGAGAAGCTGATATGCGTGCCATCACTTTACAAATGACCGCTTTCGGTCCTTATCATAAAGCCCAGACCATCGATTTCCGGGAACTTGGAGCAGAATCCATCTTCTTGATCACAGGTCCGACCGGGGCAGGAAAGACCACGATATTTGATGCTATTTGCTATAGCTTATATGGACGGGCCAGCGGCAGTGACCGCGATCAAGATTCCCTCCGCAGTCATTTCGCAGCACCAGGCGAAACGACAGAAGTGCGCTACCGCTTTGCACTTCGCGGTACGGAATACGAGATTATCCGCTATCCGAAACAGCAAAAGAAAAAAGAGCGCGGCGAAGGTTTTACAGATGATCCGGCAAGAGCGGAATTTTATGAATGGAAAGACGGGGAAAAGGTACTGATTTCGTCCAGGGTCAAAGAAGTAAATGAAGCCATCGAAGAAAAAATCGGCCTTGACTATGAACAATTCCGCAAGATGATCATGATCCCCCAAGGAGAATTCCGGAAGCTTATCTCTGAAAACAGCAAAGAAAGGGAAGAAATCCTCCAGCGCATCTTCCGCACATATTTCTATGAACGAATGACAGAAGCACTGAAGGATGAAGCGAAGCAATTAAAGGAAAATCTGCAGCAGACGGAATGGAAGGAACAGCAGCAAATCAGCAAAATCGAATGGCGCACACAAGTGCCAGTAGAATCTGACAGCGTACCAGAAACGATGCAAAAGCTGCAGCTTGAATTGGAAGCTATTACTGCCAGCATAAAAGAAGGTGAGCAAGAGCTTGTAGAGCATAAAAAAAACTGGCAGGAACGCCAGCAGCAATATTATGAAGCGAAACAATTGCTGGATATATTCCAACAGCTTGAACAAGCACTTGTACAAAAAGAGCAGCTTGAACAAAAATCACCTGATATCGAACAGAAAAAGCAGCAGCTTATGAACATGGAGCGTGCGAGCCGTCTGCTTCCATACGAGCGGCAGCTTGCTGCCAGGAAACAGGAATGGCAGCGTCAAACAAAAGCACAGCAGGAGACGAAGGAACGAAAAGATCTCATAGAAAAGCAGTATATCACGATTAAATCTTCTTACACACAGGCAAAAGAGCAGGAGCCAAAGCGCCTTAAACGGCAGGAACAGCTTCAGTTGGAGAAGCAGCAGTTCGAGAAGTGGAAGGAATACGAGAAACGTAAACTGGAATTGGTTCGTATCCAAAAGACGCTGGAAGATAAGCAACAGCGATTGCTCAAATTAAATGATGCACATGCAGATAAAAAAACTAAACAAAGTAAACTCGAACAAGATTTAAGCGGGGAAGCTGCTCTGATCCAGGCTTTCTTTGAGGAACAAGGGACGTATGAGAAACTCGAACGCCAACTGGAAGAAGCAGTACGATTGAAAGAATCTTTCCGACAGTTGCAGGAAATGCGTACTGTCTATCAGCAGACCAAGCAGCTTTTGCAGGATAAAGAAAACGATGTCCTCAGACTTCGGGAGGAAATTGCGAAGATGGAAGAAGCCCAAGCTGCCCATCACGCCGCCCATCTTGCCGGACAGCTGGCAGAAGGAGAGCCCTGCCCTGTTTGCGGCTCCAGCGTCCATCCTTCCCCAGCCAAGACAACTGCGCATATCCAATCATTCGAGCTGTTGAAACAAAAGAGAATGATGCTCGATGATGCCCAGCGTGCATATGATGAAGTACAGAAAAAATATGTAGAAGCAAAATCGAATGGGCAGGCAATCAGGCAAGTAACCGATGAGCTTTATCGGAACATTACAGGGGAAACGTCATTCGATCACACTGAACTGGAACAATTAAAAACCCGCATCCAAACGGAAAGAGACAAAACGGCTGCTTCCTTACGCACCAAACAAGCAGAGAGAAAGCAAATCGAGCAGAAAAAACAGATGCTCGATCAACTTAAACAAACGCTTGTTCAAGAGGAGAAGGCAGCGGAGGAGCTCCAAGCTGAACTGCGCAAACTCGAAGAAACATACCATCGCGCCGAAGCTGAAATAAGTTATCAACGGAAGCAGCTTCCTGAGGTGCTTGTGGACCATGCTGAATGGGAACAGAAAATCAAGCAAGAGGAAGCGGCAATCGAAGCCGCGTTCAGGAAATGGGAAGAGCTGCAGCACCAGTACGAGGAGATTTCCAGAAGCAAAGAGCAAATAGCAGCCGCTTTGGAGTCGACAGATAAGTTCACAGCTGACTTGGAGCAAGCGTACCAGCAGGAGGAACAAACGTTTCTTGCTAAGCTTGGAGAAGCTGGTTTTGCCAATACGGAAGCATATCGGTTGGCCAGAGGTACGGAACAAGAAATAAGAATCATCCAGGAAGAAGTTGATCGGTATGCACAGCAGCGCATTAGTAACGCTGAACAGATAGAAACATTGCGTAAGCAGACGGATCAGCGGGAAAAACCGGAGCTCATTGTATTTGAGCAAGCTGTGACAGAAGCAGAGCAAATAGTTGAAGCGAAGAATAGCAGCTTGAATGCGGCAAAGAGCTATGCTTCCCATCATGAAAATATCATGGAATGCTTGTCGCGCCTCCAGGAAGAAGCAGCCGAACAGAAGGCACAGTATTATGATATTGGCGAATTGGCTAATCTGGCCAAAGGCGACAACGGCCTGCGACTTTCCTTTGAGCGCTATGTGCTGACAAGCTTCTTGGATGAAATCATCCTTCAGGCGAATATCCGATTGGAGGAAATGACTGATCATCGCTATCAGCTAAAACGAAGCGGGCAAATTGCCAAACGCGGTGCCCAAAGCGGTTTGGATCTTGAAGTAGTCGATCATCACACCGGACAGGAACGCCCGGTCAAAACATTATCCGGCGGTGAAGGCTTCAAGGCAGCACTTTCCCTTGCACTTGGAATGTCTGATGTTGTCCAGGCGCATGCCGGCGGTGTGGAATTGGAAACATTATTCATTGATGAGGGGTTTGGGACACTCGACGAGGTGTCACTAGAGCAGGCCATTGACAGCTTGAAAGGACTGCAGGCAAGTAATCGGGTGCTCGGAATCATTTCCCACGTGCCGCAGCTGAAAGAGGAAATCCATACGAAATTACAGATTGAAACTTCCCCCACGGGATCATCTGCGAAATTCATTTTCCAGTAAGGAGGAAAAGATTTGGGAACACCAATCAATTTTGATACTGTCCTGCGTACAGAAGGTAAAGAAAAACGAATTGACAGTAAAGAAAATATTTTTCAGCTCGAACTTCAGGGTTATCACTTATTTCCCCTGCATCAGGTCATCGATATCAAGCGCGCGAAAGATACCGACGAAATAGGCAGAGCTATCATTGTCGAATTGACGTTGAAAGAGGAGCGAACCATTTGTACGTATCAGCTTGTTTCGTTATCAAGCGTCAATTAATGACAAAAACCTTCGCCCCAAATGGAGATGGAAGGGGAATCTTGCGCTTGCCCGGGAAATAGAGAGCCAATCAGGGAAATATATTACCTCGATGCAGAATAGAATGGAACAAAATACTTCTTGCTTGCGTAAACTGATAGAAATATTGACGTGAGAAGAGGTATGAGAATGGCAAGAAATCCACTCGGTCCTAATGTTTTTGGACGACGCAGCCAGCCAGCTGTCCGGCGAGATCCGTTTCTTCCCAATCAAGGAGGTTTTCAGCAGCCCCCGCGTTCCAACGGGGGGCTGCCTGGCATCCTGCAAAGGATTCTGAACCGGGGAAATGGTGCACAGACCCCGGCAGCTCTTCCAGCGGCAAGCAGCAGCTCTTCTAGTGGAATATCGTTACTTGACATGCTGAATCATACGCAAAATGCACTAAAGGCAGCGGAGTCCTTCATGCCGATGGTACAGGAATATGGACCGATGGTGAAGAACTTGCCTTCCATGCTGAAAATGATGAAAGCCTTAAAGGACATCGATTTTGACGAAGAAGATGGATCAGCGCCAGAGACGGAAGGAAAAGATAAAAGCAAGCAAGAAAACGAAGAACAAATTTCCGTTAAAAAGGAAAAAGAGAAACTTTCCGAGCAGAAAGCGAAGCAAACCAAGTCTGGAGAGTCCCTTCCAAAATTGTATATTTAAGCATGCTACTTGATTTTTTTCCGCAAAAGAGGAAAATATATAGCATACATTGAAGGAGGGATTTATCGTGGCATTACAACACGCTACTTTTGCAGGAGGCTGTTTCTGGTGCATGGTCGAACCATTTACGGAACGTCCTGGTATCGAATCCGTAGTCTCCGGTTATACAGGCGGCGACAAACCGAATCCCACATACGAGGAAGTGTGCTCGAACACGACCGGCCACGTCGAGGCTGTCCAGATTACTTTTGATCCGGATGTTTTCCCTTATGAAAAGCTGGTGGAAACGTTCTGGCAGCAAATCGATCCGACCGATGCAGGCGGTCAGTTCCACGACCGTGGTGAATCTTATAAAACAGCTATCTTTTACCATGATGAACAGCAGCGGCAGGCGGCAGAAGCATCAAAAGCGAAGCTGCAGGAGAGCGGACGGTTCCAAAAAGATATCGTTACCCCTATCCTGCCTGCCAAGCCGTTTTATCCAGCAGAAGAAAAACATCAGGATTATTACAAAAAGAACAGGTACCATTACAAGATGTACAAGCGCGGATCCGGCCGGGAGGATTTCATCAAGCAGCATTGGAGTCCAAAAAAAGACAAAGACAAGCTGAAGGAAATGCTGACGCCGATTCAATACCATGTCACGCAGGAGAATGGAACGGAGCGTCCTTTTGAAAACGAGTACTGGAACAACACCAATGAAGGAATCTATGTGGATGTCGTATCCGGCAAAGCATTGTTTTCTTCCAAAGATCAATATGACGCTGGATGCGGATGGCCAAGCTTCACCAGACCGATCGATTCTTATGAAGTGAAGGAAAATATGGACCTTTCACACGGGATGGTGAGAACAGAAGTCCGGGCCACAGAAAGCGATTCCCATCTTGGACATGTTTTTGAGGATGGTCCAAGAGCGACAGGCGGTTTGCGATATTGCATGAATTCCGCAGCGATGAAATTCATTCCTGTCAGCGAAATGGAAAAAGAAGGTTACGGAGAATATTTGTATCTCTTCAAGTAAATAAATACAGCAACAGCTCTGCTCTTGTTCGCTACATGATGGAACAAGAGCATTATTTTGGACAAGGAGTATGAGAATGGATTCTACATTATTGATTGAATATGGCTGGATCCTTCTGGTCCTGATCGGACTGGAAGGGTTGCTTGCAGCTGATAACGCGCTTGTTATGGCGCTCATTGTAAAACATCTGCCCGCTGAACAGCAGCGAAAAGCTTTATTGTATGGTCTGGGAGGAGCATTCATCTTCCGATTCGCCTCCCTATTCTTTGTCAGCTTCTTAGTGAATATTTGGCAGATCCAGGCTTTAGGTGCTCTTTATTTGCTATATATTTGTATCTCGAACCTTATCAAACTGAAGAAAAACGGTGGAGAGGAAGAAGCAGAGAGTCCATTCAGCAAGAAAAACTCCGGTTTCTGGATGACTGTTCTGAAAGTGGAACTGGCCGATATTGCTTTTGCAGTGGATTCCATCCTGACAGCCGTGGCATTGGCAACATCCTTATCAGCTACACCGCTGCCGCATATCGGAGGAATGGATGGCGGACAATTCTTGGTTGTATTGGCAGGTGGTATGATAGGTTTGATTCTTATCCGGATTGCAGCTTCTTATATCGTAAAAATCCTGGACAAGCGTCCCGGTCTTGAAGCAGCAGCCTATTTGATCATTGGATGGGTCGCAATCAAATTGGCCATCCACACATTGGCACATCCTGCTTTGGTAATCATTCCAGAACATTTCCCTGACTCTGCGGGGTGGAATGCAACATTTTGGATTGTGATGGCTGTCATCGCCATCGGTGGATGGTTCTATAAACCGAAAAGCGAAAGGTCCTGATTTCAATGGGGGGAAGCGATTCATTACGTTCCATCTTGAAGTCTTATCTGATTGCCGTCATAGGCGGCGGTCTTTTCACTTTGCTGCATTTGCCATTACCCTGGATACTCGGCCCGGTAACTGGTCTTTTGCTTTCCAAAATCATTTGGAATAACAAGACTGCCGCTTCCCAGCCGCTCCGTAAAATTAGTTATTGGCTGCTTGGTATCCAGATCGGCAATACGTTTACAGTACATACATTTCACAATGTACAGCCTTATTTATTGATCTATACGCTTTTGACATTGCTTTTGATTGTCATTTGCATGGTCAATGCCTATGTGGTCAGTAAATGGGTGAATGTCGATATGAAAACAAGCATGCTCGGGAGCATACCGGGCGGTTTGTCTGCTGTATCGGCACTCAGTGAATCCATGAAGGCCAATACTGGACTTGTGACGATATTTCAGACGATACGCCTTGTCAGCATCCTTTTCATCATACCGTTTGCTGCCACCCACTTATTCATGGATGGCGGTGCTCAAGGAGCAGTACAACTGCCTCAGACCGAGCAAGGAGCTTGGTGGACGATCGGATTATATGGCATCATGTACATCATCGCCCGTCTGACAAACCGATTCATTCCGTCAGCTTTAGTAATTGTACCGATGCTGCTTACAGCGATGCTGCAAGTCAGCGGAATGCATTTGTATCAGTTCCCGCACTTATTTTTCGTCGTAGCCCAGTTGACAATCGGTGTCTATTTGGGTCATTCTATCTCTATAAGGGATTTAAAAAAAGCTGGCAGACTTTGTCTCTATTATACTGGTCTGTCTTTGCTGCTTATTTTGCTTTGCTTCGGACTAGGGCTTTTATTCAGTATGTTCACTTCATTGAACATGGCCACCTCCGTCCTCAGCATGGCGCCGGGCGGGCTCGTTGAGATGGCATTGACGGCCCAGATGACAGGCGGAGATCCGTCCATTGTCAGTTCCCTGCAGACGATCAGGCTGCTGCTTGTCGTCCTTGTGCTGCCGCTGCTGCTGCAGTGGACGCTGCCGAAGCTTGAGAAACAACAACGGAAGGAAGAAATATGATGATACACAAACATTGGCAAGATGCTGAAACGATCAAACAAGTGGAATGTGTCCACACAAATGCAAAAAAATATGTCGTGAATACGACGCTGACACCGGGGAAAATCTATGATGTTAAAAATGAAACGGAAGAATTCATATTTATTGTCGACAATACAAACCGGGTCGGTGCTTTCCGGAAGGATTATTTCAAGGAAGTGTAATAAACTGGCAAGTTAAAGGCTAACCTAGTAAAGGTTAGCCTTTTTTCGTTGATTGGTGTTTTTCAGTGCTTGTAATTGTTCGATGGTTAACCGATAATAAGGCTATGCATAGCTAGAAGGAGATGGGGCTTGTGAAAAGGATCATTCTTGTTCGTCATTGTAATGCAGAAGGACAGCACAAAGACTCACCGCTAACGTATGAAGGTATTAACGAAGCCCGGATGCTTGCTGCTTTTTTGAAACGGCAGGACTATCCGATCCAGCGCATCCTCTCCAGTCCCTTCTTCCGGGCCGTCGAGACAATCAAGCCTTTCGCTGATGCAGCCGATATACCGATCGAGCTGGACCGGCGGCTGCAGGAGCGTATTTTGAGCGAAGAGCCCGTCGACGATTGGCTAGAAGTATTGGAAGAATCATTTGCTGATTTTGATTTGCGGCTGCCCGGCGGCGAATCATCGAATGACGCCAGAATCCGCATACGTGGCCTGCTCGATGAACTCGAAGCACAAGAGCAGCTTGAAAACGTCGTATTGGTGACACACGGTAATCTCCTAGCGATTTTACTGAAGGAATTCCAGACTGATATCGGATTTTCCCATTGGAAAGGTTTCACCAACCCGGATGTATTTCTTGTACAGCGCGGAGCAGGAAGTTATATGGTGGAACGTATCTGGAATGCTTAAATAGTTTCACTCGTAAGGATGACCATTAATAGGATGCACAGTTTTTCATAGATTGTATCAACTTGTTCAATGGGCAGGGGATTTTCTCCTCTGCCTAGTTCCAGTGTAAAGCCCGCCCGCAGGTGAGAAGCTATGAACCAATCCTTGAAGCCCGCATAGTTATCCAGTTCCTTTACACCTTTGTATCCGCTGAGCTGCTCCATCTGCGATACAATCTTGGCAGCGCCAGGAGGCTCTTTCCCTTCGAAACTCCAGTAAATTTCCTCTCCTTGTGTGTGCAACGCAACCACTGAATCAAAATCCCCTGAGTTGACAAGCTCATACATCCCGATCGATTCCGGTTCAGTCAGGGGAGTGCGGCCGGGAAAATCACGAGGTCCAGGAAGTTTCGGTTTCCTCAGTTGTTCATATTCCCATTTGGCAGGATATTGCTTATTCAAATCGACTCCAATTATATTTGCTTTCCATCCATTAAAGTCACTGGAACCTTCATTCAAAAAGTGGACAAGTTCTTCATACTCATGTGCAGTCTTGCTGCCATGGATGACAAGATCGACTCCGTCCGGGTTCACCATCGGAACAATCGAAAGTGTTACATCCCGATATAATTTACTTGCAGGATACCCGAAGAACTTTTTGTCATGTGCGATAGCCGCCAAGTAGTCATTGACAAATCGAATCAGAGCCAAAGAAGTGATCCATTCATTTCCATGAAAACTTGCGTTTATGTGAATTCGCTTCTTTCCTTTGCCGATTCGGAGCTCGGTCATCGGTTTTCCCAGTATGGATTTGTAAATTGTACGCATTCTGAAAAAGGGGAAAATCTGGTGAAGTAATCGGATATCCTGAAGGCATGTGGCATAATCATACGGCTGACGGAAACATGTCACTGGCTCGGTCACCCGACGGGGGAGCAAGAGCATTGACCCCGCGGTAAAATAGGAAGTATCATACAGCAGGTGAACCAGCCGGAGGGGAATCTTAAAGGCAGATGCTACTTCCGCATCTGACATATCCTCATCAAGCATGACAGATTCGGGGGCATAGCCTGGGACCTGTATGGGCTGTTGCGGCTTTACATGGGTGGATAGAAACGGATTTGCAGCAAACAGTACATATGTCGGAAGGTGGAACATTGTCGCCACGGTACTCAATTGACAGCCTTCTTGCAGTATTATTTCCATCTGGATCGCCTCCTTTTCTAAATTGTATGTCAAGTATGAAGTAAATATGGTGAGGGGGCAAGCTGTCAAATTGTTGACTACGCCCGTTGTTATTATCGAATATTGTTGTTATAATTTGAATCGATAGGGTATAAATACATATAGTTCGTTTGTATTTTGCGAAGTCGCAGTATACCTGGAAAGAAACCGAGTCTGATGGCCGGTTCATTCATAGTAGTAGAGGAGGCTGTACACATGGCTTTTGTCATTACTTCCCCATGTGAAGCGGAAAAAGCCGGCGAATGCATGGAAGTTTGCCCGGTTGACTGTATCGCGGAAGGCAAAGATATGTTCTATATCGATCCTGACATCTGCATCGATTGTGGTGCATGTGAAGCGGTATGCCCAGTTGAAGCGATCTTCATGGAAGATGAGGTACCAGCGGAAGAAACCAAGTACATTGAGATCAACCGCAAGTTCTTCCAGGAAAACTAAGCGAATCCACTGCCAAGAGGCAGTGGATTTTTTGTTTATCTTTCCTTGAATAAGGTAAAGAGGAACAAAAAAGGAGTTGTCACTATATGTCGACTGGCAAATATGAATCTTACTGGATAGACAAAAGCAAGCTTCCAAGCTTTGAGAAACTGCAGGATGACACTGAAACAGAGGTTTGTGTAGTCGGCGGGGGATTGCAGGAATTACAACTGCGTATTTACTGACCAAAAAAGGCTACAAAGTCATTTTGATTGAGGCACTGAAACTCGGGTATGGCACAACCGGTTATACGACAGCTAAACTAACGGCCCAGCATGAGCTCATTTATGATCAGTTGATCAGCAAGTTCGGCGAAGGAACTGCACGGACGCATTATCATGCAGCAATGGATGCCATCGACTTTGTACGAGAGGCAGAAAAAGACCTGCAGGCAGACTTCCAAATGAGCGTGGAACCTGCCTACGTCTATACAGACGACAAAAAGAATGTCCGACAGATCGAGAAAGAATGGGAAGCCTATGAGAAACTAGGCATACCAGGGGGTTTGGAAGAAGAGATCCCTTTGCCTGTTTCTGTACGCAAAGCGGTAAGGATGGACAATCAAGCGCAATTCCATCCACTTCTATTCCTGCAAGCAATGACAGAATATATCAGTTCAAATGATGGCCGGATTTATGAAGATACACGTGCCGAAACGATTGTAGAAGGGGAAGATGCGACTGTCAAACTGAAGGATGGGGGCAGCATTACAGCCAAGCATGTCGTAATCGCTACCCATTTCCCATTTTATGATTTCAAAGGCGCTTACTTCGCACGTTTGGATGTTGCCAGATCTTACATCGTGGCGGGGAAAAGCCCGTATACGTATCCAGGCGGCATGTATATTTCAGTTGATAGTCCTTCTAGATCAGTAAGGAGTGCCAAAGATAATAACGGAGATACGATATGGCTGTTGGGCGGTGAAGGACATCGCACTGGTAAAGGGAAAGAACTGAAAGAGCATTACAGCAACCTCCGTAACTGGGGCCGTTCCGAACTGGATATGGATGACTTTGATTATAATTGGTCATCGGAAGATTTTATGAGCCTCGATTCGCTTTATTATATCGGCCGCCTTACGAAACGGACACAGAATCTGTATGTTGCTACAGCATTCCGCAAGTGGGGCATGTCAGGCGGCATTACGGCAGCGAAGGAAATTACTTCTTTAATAGCGGACGATATAAGCCTGTACGGCGACATATATGATCCTGCGCGGCAGGACGCGGTGAAAGGAATCACGACTCTAGCAAAAAATATGATCGAAGTAGGTACAGAGCTTATCTTTGGCAAAGTGGAAAAGACAGAAAAATCCATTGATGATCTGGAGCGTGGCGAAGCGGGTAAAATTCGCCGGAATGGAAAACTGATAGGTATCTATAAAGACAACGAAGGAATTGTTCATCAGGTCGATACCACATGCACCCATATGGGATGTGAGGTTCACTGGAATGACGCGGAAACGACTTGGGACTGTCCATGTCACGGATCGCGCTTTTGGGCAAGTGGCGAAGTCATCGAAGGACCAGCTGTTAAAGATCTGAAAAAAGCAGACTAAAAAAAGCCCGGCTGATTTCCGGGCTTTATCTAACTTCAAAACGTTCAAAACCTTGCTGTTTGTCTAAGTATAGTACATCTACATTCCTAACCTTCACAAACCGATTAGGGCCTTTCCTGATTTCGCTGATGAACTTTTCCACATGCTCAGGATTCCCCTCTACATTCACTTGAACTGTGCCATCGGCTTCGTTCCGCACAAATCCTACTAAATCAAGATTACGGGCTATTTCTGCTGCTGATAAACGGAAACCGACACCTTGGACCTTGCCACCAACCACGATTTGTACACATTTCATCCCTATACCGCCTCCTTACAAAAAAGTCTTCCCTGATAGCGTATACAAAAAACATGTGATTAACACGGCATTTCTTTGGCAAAAATGGTGTTATTACAACACATGGAGGCTAATGATGACACATAATAAAAGTTATTGGCGCGAAAAGACGGATATTCCAAAGCTTGAATCGCTCCGTTATGATACGGAAAGTGAAATTGTCATTATCGGCGGAGGAATTACCGGTATCGTTACGGGATATATGTTAGCTAAAAAAGGGCGTCAAGTGACCATTCTCGAGGCAGACAGTCTTTATAGCGGAACGACCGGCTATACGACAGCAAAGCTCACAGCACAGCACGGGCTGATTTATGATGAATATATCCAGCATTTCAATATGGATACCGCCAAGACGCATTATGAAGCATGTATGGACGCAATCCATTTCGTCAAGGAGACAACGTCAGCTCATGACATTGATTGTAATCTGACAAAACAGGATGCCTACATCTATACGAAGGAAAAGCAGAACGTCAAAAAATTGGAGACAGAATATAAGGCGTATCAAAAGCTTGGAATTCAAGGGGAACTGTCCGACACAATACCGCTTCCCTATGAAGTCGAAAAGGCATTGATCATGAAGGAACAGTACCAGTATCACCCATTGAAATTCCTTAATGGTTTGCTGCAAGTGTTCCTCGAAAATGGAGGGAAAGTATATACAGAAACGCCGGTCGACACGATTGAAGAAGGGGAAAATCCGACCGTCGTAACAAAAAACGGATTGAAAGTAACGTGTAAGAAAGTCGTTGTAGCCTCCCATTTCCCTTTTTATGATGGACAGGGCTTCTACTTTGCCAGATTATATCAAGATCGATCTTATGTTGTAGCCGCTAAACCAAAGAATACCTATCCGGGCGGCATGTACATCAATGCCGACACACCTACACGGTCCGTCCGCAGCATCCAAACAGAGGAACATGGTACTTTGCTCCTGATCGGCGGCGAGTCTCACCGGACAGGCGAAGGATATCCTGAAGAAACGTATTATAAAGAACTGACGGACTTTGCAGCTTATTTGGATACGGAAACACCGATCTATATGTGGTCCGCACAAGATATCGTCACATTGGATAATCTTCCATATATAGGATACATCAGCAAAGGCAAGGACAATATCTTTGTCGCCACCGGCTATCGTAAATGGGGTATGACAAGCAGTATCGTTGCCGGTCTGGAAATTACGTCGCTTATCGACTCAGGCATCAGTCGCTACAAAAATATTTATCAGCCATCGAGGTTTCACGCCGACCCGGATTTGGGTAGTGTAACTAAGAATGTAATGGAAGTGGCAAAGGAATTTGTGATTGGTAAATTGGAACAGCCTTACGAGTATATTCCGCATCTGAAGCGTGGAGAAGCGACCAAGGTTCGGTTCAATGGTTTATTGCTTGGTGTCTATAAAGATGAAAGCGGCGAAATACACCAAGTCGATACAACATGCACACATATGAAATGCGAAGTGAATTGGAATAGTGCCGAATCCAGCTGGGATTGTCCTTGTCACGGATCGCGCTTTACCGGAACTGGCGAAGTCATCGAAGGGCCAGCGAAAAAGCCATTGAAAAAATTGGATCGCGGGCTTAACGGTTAACACCATGTTCATTTACAAATTCTCAAATCTTCCTTAACACCATATTGTTTTTCATTGCAGCATCGTTAGCATATAATTGTTAACGAACGTACCAAGAAATGTTGATGTCACAGGAGGGATGAGTCATGAAAATTGTTGTAGCTGGTGGAGATGGTTTCTGTGGATGGCCGACAGCGCTTTATTTGTCCAAGCAAGGTCATGATGTAGCAATCGTCGATAACCTAGTAAGACGCAAGTATGATGAAGAACTACGATCCAATTCCGTCACACCAATTTATTCCTTGGAAGAGCGGGTCGCAAAATGGAAAGAGAAGACCGGTAAGGAGATCAAGACGTACATAGGCGACTTGAATCATTATGATTTCCTGTCAGAAGTATTCCTTCAAGTTCAGCCTGATGCATTCGTACATTTCGCAGAACAACGCTCAGCTCCGTACAGCATGATCGATCGTGAACATGCGGTTTATACGCAGCAGAATAATGTGATCGGAAACTTGAATGTGCTCTTTGCAATCAAGGAATTTGCCCCATCTTGTCATCTGATCAAACTTGGTACGATGGGAGAGTACGGCACCCCGAATATCGATATTGAAGAAGGTTATATCGAAATTGAACATAAAGGCAGAAAGGATAAGCTGCCATTCCCGAAACAGCCAGGGTCTTTCTATCATTTATCCAAAGTGCATGACAGCCATAATATCATGCTCGCTTGCAAAATTTGGGGCATTCGTGCAACAGATCTCAACCAAGGCGTGGTATATGGTCTTCATACGGAAGAAACGAAGCTCGATCCAGTATTGGCAAACCGATTCGATTATGACGGTGTTTTCGGTACTGCATTGAATAGATTCCTTATCCAGGCGGCAACTGGTCACGACATCACTGTATATGGCAGCGGCGGTCAGACACGCGGTTTCTTGAATATCACCGATACGATCCGCTGTGTGGAAATCGCTGCAGAGAATCCGGCGGATGCCGGGGAATTCCGGGTATTCAACCAATTCACGGAAAGTTTTTCTGTGAAGGAGCTTGCTGAGAAAGTACAGAAAGTGAGCCGGGAGCAAGGACTCGACCCTAAAATCACATCCATTGAAAATCCGCGAGTGGAAGCAGAGGAGCATTATTATAATGCAGTGAATACACACCTCCGCGATCTCGGTCTCGAACCTAATCTTCTTACAGATGACGTGCTTCGAGGCATTTTGGAGACTGCGATCGAACACAGAGATCGCGTAATCAAAGAAAACGTGCTTCCGACGGTTACGTGGAAATAGGAGCAAACGGTGAAAATCGTCATTATCACCGAGACATTCCTGCCATCGACTGACGGTGTTGTCACCCGGCTCACTGAAGCAATCAAGTTCCTTCGCAGCCAAAAGCATGAAGTCGTCGTCATCGCTCCCGATTTAGGTGTTACCGAATACGAAGGCGCACTTGTTGAAGGCGTTGGAACGGTAACAATGCCATTTTATCGTTCCAAGAAGTTCTCCTTGCCGACAAGACGCATCAAAGCATTGCTGGAGAAGCACCAGCCTGATCTAGTGCATGTGGCGAATCCAGCCCTGGTCGGAATAGCGGGAATCTATTATGCGCATAAGAGCGGAGTGCCTTTGTTGGCATCCTATCATACGCATATACCGAAATACCTGGATTATTATAAGTTTTATAAACCTTTGAAACCATTATTTTGGTGGCATTTCCGCAAGCTTCATAATACAGCTGATTTGAATCTGTGTACCTCTGCAGCCATTAAACAGGAACTAGACGAACATGGCTTTGAGCGCATGCATGTTCTGAAGAGAGGTGTGGACGTGGAGAAGCGCCATCCGGATTATTATTCCCAGCACACGCGTGAGCGGCTGCTGCAAGGCGATTCCAGTAAAAAACTGCTCATCTTCGTGGGAAGGCTGGCAATCGAAAAGGAAATACACAAGATTCGTCCATTGCTGGATGAGCGGAATGACTTGGCTTTAGCCATTATTGGCGACGGGCCTGCCCGAAAAGAGCTGGAGAGGGTATTCGAAGGGACGAACACACTGTTTACAGGCTTTCTCCATGGAGAAGAACTTTCGCAGGCATTCGCCTCTGCAGATGCCTTTGTATTTCCGTCCATTACCGAGACATTGGGCCTGGTCATCTTGGAAGCAATGGCTTCCGGTATCCCCGTCATAGCAGCTAAGAGCGGACCGACATTAGAACAGATAGAAGAGGGCAAGACTGGCTTCCTTTTCGAAAATGAAAATGTCAGCAGCATGAGCAAGGCAGTAGGTAAACTCGATGACCAAGAATCGGTGGCAATAATGAAAAAGAATGTTCGAATGGAAGCAGAAAAGCATTCCTGGACGAATGCATCCAGCGAATTATTCGATTTCTATTTAGCAACTATCCAAGCAAAATCCCCCGTATATCAAGCAGTGCAGAACCCGAGCTCCAGATGACGGAGCCGGGTTTTTGCATGTTTAGGAATTTTATCATATGGTAATCAATAAGAAAAAGCACATGAAATGAGGTACAGCAGCATGAAATTCTTCAAAGGACTGTTAATTGGGATCTTGCTGGCCATACCATTCTGGATAGTGCTGATTTATTTACTTTTTTTCCGTAAAGGTTGACAATAAAAGCAGAAAGGGAGTATTAGATATGAAAGCAATCACACTACAAGGTTTTGGCGGCACTGATCAACTAAAGCTCGAAGAAACCGATAAACCAACTATAAAACCGGACGAAATCCTCGTTGCTGTAAAAGCATCAGCTATTAACCGCGCCGATATCGAAAAACGAAAAGGAAATTATCCATCCAGTGACTTTGATCCCATTTTAGGGTTGGAAATAGCTGGAGTAGTAGAAGAAGTAGGAGAGGAAGCATTCGGCTGGGAAAAAGGAGATCGTATCTTCGGACTGATTCCATCCGGCGGCTACGCAGAATACGCCATACTCAACAGCAAGCTCGCTATGCCCATTCCGGAGCATTTGAGCTACGAACAAGCAGCAGCCGTACCGGAGGTATTC
Source organism: Terribacillus jepli (assembly GCF_047228925.1). Taxonomy (NCBI): domain Bacteria; kingdom Bacillati; phylum Bacillota; class Bacilli; order Caryophanales; family Bacillaceae; genus Terribacillus; species Terribacillus jepli. Next base: position 109,651 of record NZ_JBFEGH010000004.1, read on the forward strand.
CTGACAGCTTATCAGACGCTGCATTGGCTTGGTGAACTGAAACAGGGAGAAACCGTCTTGATCCATGCCGGTGCCAGTGGAGTCGGAACCGCAGCCATCCAATTGGCAAAACAAGCAGGAGCAACAGTTGCCGTTACAGCTGGATCACAGGAAAAACTTGATTTCTGCAAAGAACTTGGCGCTGACATCACAATCAACTATAAAAAAGAAGACTTTGCTGATAAATTGGCCGACACGGGCGCGGATATCATTTTAGACTTTATTGGAGCATCATATTGGGATCAGAATATCAAAACCTTGAAAACAGATGGCAGACTGATACTGATTGGATTCCTAGGCGGTACAGAACTTGAAAATGCAACGATAACACCGTTTCTTGCAAAACGCTTACATGTGAAAGGAACGTTACTTAGCACAAGAAGCAACGATTATAAAGCGAAACTGACAGCCGACTTAATCGATAATGTATTGCCGTTATTTGAATCACAAGCAATTAAACCGATTGTCGATAAAGTATTCCGATTATCAGATATCGCTGATGCACATGATTATATGGAAAGCAATAAGAACACAGGCAAAATCGTATTACATGTAGCAGATTAATTTAAGATCGGATTGCGCAGCAAACTTGTTGTGCAGTCCGATTTTCTTATTTTGTCTCACTATCTCAAGAATACTTAGTTTTTGAGATATGAAATGGCGATTTGCAATTACTTCCGATAATATATATTATGTAAACTAGAAAATGAAGAGAAAACTTGTTTTGCCTATTCGTCTCTTCGTACTCCGTATAACTAACATTCAAATACGCTACAAGTAATTATAGTTTCAGGTATGCTTCCGAAATTTTAAAATGATGCATTTCATGGATGGCCAAAATATGTATGCATTGTATCAAATTCGGATTGTGCGCAATTGGATCTGGATACCTTATATGACCCGCAATGTTATCCTCGATACCTGCCAGCATGTCCCTTAAACGTTCTGTTTCCTTTGTTATATTGCTTTGCAACTGGTCACTGCTCAGACGATATCGTATCTCTTTTGGCGGTACTATGAAGCAAGGCGCTTTCATCGGTCTATGGTGCTTTTGTTTGTACTCTTGATAAATATCTTTGCTGAATACGGAGAATGATTGACGCTTTCTCATTCTCGCTAACTTTACAGCAGCAGGTAAATAAATCCTGTTCAATTGCCTGAATCGCTTGACCATCAAATATAAGTGATAATATGTCTCTCCAAAAGACCACTTATCACTGACTGGTCTTTCCCAAAACGTGTCCTGGATATTGCGATTTTCAGCAAAAAAAGCCTCTCTTTGTTTATAAATTGTTTGAAAATGCATGTGCATATGATCGCTTCTCATTTTAAACTCCTGTAATGGAGATCTCGCACCCCCTGAATTAGTTCCACCTTGCTCAATCGCGTCAGCTTGTAATCATTAAAACAATGGACTCCCATGGCACACCAGCTGTAATCCTCCAGGAATCCGCGCACAAAATGATATCTCTTGTTTCGGATGATTCCATCACCCGGGATAAAATAATTCGGACGATATACTGCAAAGTTATCGTTTTTCACATCAAATATACTTAATCCATTCGTCTTTATATAGCTTTCCTTGAAAGTCCAAGTATCCGTAAAGTAAATTATTTGTTCTTTGCCGGTTAGCCCAGCTAAATAGGCTGATTCCTCCTCCGCAAAGTAGTGCTTGGCTAGATCTGCATTGCAGTCTATATAAGGCTGGATGTCCACACCGACATCCTGCTCGTCATATGCGCAAAGGATCCAATTACCTGAATGGGAGATATTATAGCAGCCCCCTTCTCTAATATAAGGCTTTCCATGCCTGCCACGATAAATGGTGATTGGGTGTATACCTCTCTCGTAGTATGCTACGTACTGCAGCAGAAGGTCACCATAGATAATATGATGCCTTCTCTCTAAGTTTTTTACACACTTTAATCGCAGACTATTGTATTCCATCAGCATATCAGTTTCAGTAAATTCCTTATCTTCGTCCAGGTCAATTTTGAGACAGTATATTTTCATGAATAATCAGCTAATAGTAATGATGCATTATGACCTCCAAATGCAAAAGAGTTTGTTAATACTTTCCCACCTTCATATTGTTTCGTTTTATTGAGTAAGAGATTGATATCGATGCCTTCATCTATAGCATCTGCTGTCACATTTATGGTTGGTATCAGTTTTCTGTTCTTGATCATCATCGAGCATAAAGCTGCTTCAATGGCTCCCGCTGCACCCAAGGCATGACCATTGAGCGATTTGGTTGATGACACGCATGGTGTATCGCCGAATAGCATTCGAATGGCAGCTGATTCCGTCGAATCATTCAGTTTTGTGGACGTGCCATGTGCATTTATATATTCAACTTCACTTTCATGTACACCAGCGTCCTTTAGGGCATTGGCCATGCATCGACTCACACCGTTAAGGTCAGGAGCTAACAATGATTTTGCATCGGAAGTGCATCCATAACCCTCTATCTCGCAATAGATACTGGCATCACGTGCTTTTGCGTGTTCAATCTCTTCAAGTACCAAAAACGCAGCACCTTCACTCATCACGAACCCAGATCTATTTCTTGAAAAAGGTACACTTGCTTGATCCAGAGTCTTGGAATTGGTTAGTGCCCGCAATTTCCTGAATGCTTCAATCACTTGAGGAATAACACAAGCCTCTGCCCCGCCGGCAATTACTATCTTTTTATTTCCGGACTGGATTTTCTTGAAAGCTTCCCCGATTGCAATGGTTCCAGAGGCACAGGCATTGGCATAGGCAAGTGTCTCCCCTGTAATATTAGCGTCGATACTAATATTAGCCGGGATCATATTAATCAGATTTCGCGGTATGACGAGCATTGTCATATGGTCGACACCTTTTACTGCTGCGGTACCAAACTCATCTGCCAGAGCCTGTATGCCTCCAACCGAACTGCCCACATAAACAGAAATATCCTCGCTATTTGTTTCATTTATATGCAAATTTGCGTCCTGGAGAGCCTCTCTGGATGCAACCAGTGCCATTTGCGTACACCGGTCCATATAGCGTTTATCTTTCGTAGTCAATGTTTCGTTAAACAGATCATCGACACGACCGATAAATGCAGTGTTGTCATATGGTGAAGGAACCAATCCGTTCTCCAGATTTAAAACACTTTCCCATGTAAGGTTTCTGGTAATACCGTTTGCCGTCACTAAGCCTATCCCGGTTATGACAACTCTTTTCACGATCATCCTGCCCTTCACCGAATATTGTTATAGTTTTCTTAATCTTGGCCTCATTCTAAGTAAGAAGAATATGAAGATTAAAATAATCATTCCATTACTTGAAAGTATGATCAGTAAACTGTCTGTCACACTTACAAAGTTAACGAAATCATACATAATCTGATCCAGGAAGATCCGTACTGCGATCCTCGAGATATAATAGGAACCGATGATGCATAATAGGGCAATCGGGATACTTAAGGAGAAATGCATTCGCATAAGATCCCGTAAACCATAGCCTTCCAGCTTTAAGGTTCTGATCGATGTCACACTGTTCTGGAAACTGAACTCCAATAAAGAATACAGTAGGGTGAATTGCAGAACGATGGCTAAAGCCAGAATGAGGCTTATCTGCTTGTTTATCACATTCAATATATTCTCTCCTGATGTGATGATTTCATCTCGGCTCAGCTTCGCTTCGATTTGGCTATCATTAGTGTCAGTATATTGCTCAGCCAATGCCACTGCAGGAGTGGAATACGTTCTGTCATCAAATAAGTCCCGACTGTCAGAAACCATGTAAATGCTGCTGACAGTACTTGATGCATTCACCTTGTTAATCTGGAAACTATATTGTTTTTCATTCGACACATCGGTCAGTGTTATGTCATCACCGACGTTTTTGTTATATTTGTCCGCGTAAGCTTTTGTGATGATGACATCTCCATCTTCCAATGTAAGACCATAATCATAATGCTCTGAATCGGATCCTATGACATACACACTTTGTGTGATGCCTTCTTCATCATATAGCTTATACAATTCGAATTCTTCGCCCTCCGCTTCCACTTCATTGGATGAGTCCAGAAATAGTACTTCTTCGAATGTATTCTCAATTGCTAAGTCTTCTACATATTGGGTTACGGAATCTTTTAATAAAAATGAGAAATTAATAAGCAAACCGACAAAGAATATAAGCAAAACAAACAATACCATCTCACTTTTGTTTCTATTGATCCTCTTTAAACGGTACCGGTATGAAAAAGGAATCCACTTTAGCAGATTGGAGTATGATTTGTTGATCGATTTCGGCCTTTTTTTGGTTGACTTACGCTGTTTAATATAAAATCGATAAACCAAGATCAAGTTCAGTACCATAACAGTAACAAAGGATGCAATGAGACATAGCGCAAGAAGCGAATAATCCGTTTCCAAAAGGGGATAATTGTATATCTGATTATTCATTTGCTTGATTGTATCGATGAACCCTATACCTGCAATTCCACCTGTAACCCAAGCCAAAAAGAGGGTCACTGTTGTTTCAGTCAAGTAATGCTTGTAAAGTGTCGCTTTACGAAATCCCAGCTTGACAAAAGTACTTAGGTTGCCCGATTCCTTCTTTGAGACCTCGAAATGGTAGACACTTAGAAGTACCGCTACAATTAAATACAAAAGACATGTTAATAATAACGCCAAATCCCGGGGTGCTTCTGCATCACCGATAACTTGCTGGATTCGGGTATTATTCTTGGAATCATTAATATAAGCAGGTTCTACTTTCTCGGAAATATCTTGCACATCCAGATCACTAGAGTACGCATAATAAGTAGAAAAACTCTCACCAAAAAGAGACTGGAAGGTTTGGTTGTCCACGAAGGCTATTCCAAACTTATTTGAATTTGCTTGCAGAACCATATCGCTGTTTTTTGTTGTTATGTAGTCAGGGGATATCGCGGAACCAACAATGGTCAAATCCCTATTGTTAAGGTCAATTGTATCTCCGATTTCCAGTCCATTTGCTTTTAGATAGTTCTTATCCAATAAAATTTCATTTTCTTCTTGTAATTCTTCCCCGCTGGTTACTTGATGCTTATTAATATTCTCTCTCACAGAGAAAACACGAATTGTCTTGCCATCATATCGTACTTCGCCATACTTCATTTCTTCATAAGATATATCATCCGATGCCGGCAACTTATTTTCTGTCATGAATATACCGTCTTCCACTGCAAAGTCTTTATTAAATTCATGAACAGACTTCAATACACTGCTGGTGCCGACAAAGAAGCTTACGAAAATACCAGTTGTTGCAAAGACAACGAGGAAAAGTATCAATAACTTTAATTTGTATCTGGAAATCCTTCTTAATATACGTTTATTCAACTTTTTGTTCGCGCTCGGATTCACCATTCCAAAAGCTCCGCCAACTCGACGTTTACATTTTTTTGATCACTTATTTTATTGCCATCATGGATTGTAATGACCCGGTCCGATATCTTCGTGATTTGTTCGTTATGTGTGATAAGTATGATTGTGCTCCGATGACTTTTCTGTATAGCTTGAAGCACCGTCAACACTTCTTGTGAAGATTTGCCGTCCAGCGCGCCTGTTGGTTCGTCACAAAATATTATTTTTGATTCTTTTGCCAGAGCGCGTAGTATAGCAGCTTTTTGCTGTTGACCACCGGAACATTGCATTGGGAATAGGTTGATTGCTTTTCGGATATCCCAAGTATCAATTAAATTTTCGATGGTCTCTGTCGGCTCATTTTCCAAATATATATTCTCATGGAGTGTAAGGTCATCTATCAAATTGTATTCCTGAAAAACAAAGGCAATATCCTTTCTCCTGAATTCATTGGTCTCTTTACTTGTAAAACTTTGAATATCCCGATCGTTTATCAAGATTTGTCCAGAAGTCACTCCTTCCAGTCCCGATAAGCATTTTAACAGTGTACTCTTTCCCGAGCCTGATTTGCCGATGATTGTGCACAATTCCCCTTCTGCTATATCCAAATCAATGCCGTTCAATACTTTTAACTCATTCTGTTTATGCTGGTTATAAATCTTAACGATATTATTAGCTTTAATCATGTTAGCCTCCATTTTTATGTGTAATAGTAATGAAGTAAGAATAGTAAGTGTCATCAGCAGGAGTGATTGCACTTACCTGGAACCCGCATGAATCTAATAATGTCAAAAATATATCCCAACGTTCCGCCTGCGCAAAGTCTGCCAGCATATTGTTAAGAAGTACCTCACCTTGAAGGATGCTATTGCAGATATCGAATTTATATCTGGATAACAAGTTCCACTTCTTATTGTGTCGTGCTATCAATTCTTGATTTATCTCGAAATCAGGATAATACTGACAAATAACGATACAGCCATTCTTATGCAGGATTTGTTTGAGTTTGTAAAAGAGGTCTAATTTCTGTTCGTAAGTTAAGTAGAAAAGCATGTAGCTCATATTAATCATGTCGAACTGCTGATCAAAGTGGATATCAAGTATATCGTCATTATACAAAGCAATATCAGCATCACTTTTATACTTGAGCTTCAGCTTTTCATAAACCTTTTCTTGACGTTCTACACCGATGATTTGTTTACTGTATTCTCGATAAACATCGATATAATTTCCGTTTCCACAACCGATGTCCAACACGGATTCAAACTCTTTATCAAGCAAAAATCTTTTAAAGTTATCCTTTGTATACGTATGAAAGGCTAACTCACCTAGGTTCGTATAAAATTCTTCTGAAAAACTGGGGTGCACTTTGTAATAAAAATTCAGACCATTTAGTTCTCGGAGGTAGATCAATACCTCCCTTACATACTGCATATCTTTCGTATGCATGATTTTTCCTAAACCGCTTTTGGGATCAGCTGATATCGTGTTCTCTATGAACAGATAATCTTTGTGTAATAAACTTACGCTTTTGGAATGGTGCCCATCATAAAAATCGAGAAGTTTTTGTGCTTCTTCCCTCTCCAATAGATATGATTCATTCAAAGTATAAGATCCGTCTTCATGCTGGGACACTAAATCCAAATTGCTTGCCAATGCCATGAATGATTGAAAAATATCCGCATGCATGGCCAAACCATGCATGCTACTGACAGGATCAAAATTCATATAAATCTGTCTTAACGTCATGAATCTAATGTAATTCTTAATCTTAGAAAAAACCAAAAGCTGAAATAGTGGAGTCTTCCTGATGCCAAATGTTTTGGCTGCTCCTATTAAAAATTTCATCCGAAGTGATTTCTCAATTGTTTTTTTATGATATTGAGATGTATTGTACGCTTGCCGCTTCATTTGCAGCTGACTAAACTCCATATAGAAACACCCCTCCTTACTTTAAGACATGTACGGGAAAAATATCTATTATCAATGAATTTATGGATTGATGGTAAGTATGTCTTTTTCAGATGTTAAGATGGGCATATTTTTTCGAATGATTTCTAAGGATGCATCCAGATCTTCAATAGTATGGGCCGCGGATATGAAAAACCTGATTCTAGCTTCGCTCTCTTTTACGGCAGGATAAACGATGGGCATTGCATTCACACCCTGTTGGAAAAGTGACTCGGCGAATTCAAGTGCCTTATCTGAATCCCTGGTAATGAGTGGTATGATTGGGGTACGGGAGCTCTCCCCTGTATCAGCACCTAATTTCTTCAACCCCTCCAGGAAATGTGTATGATTGGTTTTTAATTGTTCAAATAAATAACCATCTCGTTCACATATCATCAAAGAAGCTAAAGCCGCCGCGGCATTGGAAGGCGTCATGCCTACACTGAAAATGAAACCGGGCGAGTTATACTTTAAGTAATTGATGAACTTCTTGTTTCCGGCGATATAGCCCCCGCAGCTATTCAGCGACTTACTCAGTGTCCCCATGAGAATATCTACTTTTTCAGGATTGATCCCAAAGTGACTTGTTACACCGCGCCCGTTTCTACCAATCGTTCCAATGGAGTGAGCTTCGTCGACCATGAGTATTGCATTATATTTTTCTTTTAACCGGATAAGCTCTGGTAGATTACATATATCCCCGTCCATGCTATATACGCCTTCTGCAATGATCAATGTCCGGCGAAATTTAGTTCTCAATTTCTTCAGTTCTTCTTCAAGATGCTGCATATCATTGTGCTTAAATGGCTTTCTTTTAGCTCTGGAGAGTAGTGCACCTTGTATAATGCTATTGTGGGATAATGCATCATGAAGGATTAAATCCTCCTCATTGACGATATTCCCGATTGTATTCACGTTTGTACTATGACCTCCTACTTGGATGATGGCATCTTCCGTACCGATAAAGTCTGCAATCTTCCGCTCTAACTCGCGGTGTATACCTATTTCCCCGCATAATAGCCGGCTGCCGGAAACACTCGTTCCATGTCGGGAGATAGCGTCCATAACAGTCTCGTTTATTTCACTGTCGCCATTTAAACCCAAGTAGTTGTATGTGGAAAAATTCAAAAGCACTTGCCCATCGATTATAATCTTATTGGATGCAATTCCCTCACTCTTCCTGAAGTACGGAACCGTCTTTTTCGTTTGTAAGAATTGGTGAAAGTCATGGATTTCAGGAAAATCTTCAATAATTGATCTGGACCCGGTATCAACGTCCATCCCTGTTGCTTGGCGAACCAGCAATGCAATGTCTTTGACCGTAGTGTCCTCTTGCTGGAATACAACTTCCAAATCGACTGTTTTAATCTCTGGAAAATCCATGAGCAATAGACGATGAAAATCCATTATCATCATGGAATCAAGACCCAAGTCATTCACCAAAGAACTTGTATATGATATCTCAAGCTTGTCGTAACCGGTAATATCGGCTAAATGCTGCATGATAATCTGGGAAACCTTTTCATTGGTAATCATTTTTCACCCTCCGGATTTGTTTAATAGAATTTTTGCACTAGGAATTTTGCTGCGTTTTCTGGACCATCTATATCCTTTAATAGCTCTCGCATTGCAATGGCGCGTTCTCGCATCTTGCTGCTTTGGAGTGCGTAATTGATTAACCTATCCAAGCTGTTTGTAGCAATATGCCCCTTTTTAAGCTCGAGCGCGTTACCGTATAAAACACAATCACGTATATTTGCAAGCTGTTCTTGCTGCAATCCGATCCCGATAAATGGTTTGCCGGATAAGCAGGCGGTTTGGACCGTGCCCTCTCCGCCATGAATGATGGACAAATCAATCAAACCGGCTAACTTATGTGCGGGCAGCAGGTCGCAGAGATGAATATTACTGTTCCAGGCAACATTTTCTTCAAGCATGCCCAACTTATCTTTCATGGGACATATGATGGTGTATGGGAGCTGTTCCAGCGCCTTCAATACACGGATAATCATTTCCTTGCTTCCCGAGCTCCCCATGGCAAAGTAAATCACCGGACGATTTTTTGGGAGATTCGTTAAGAAGGAAGGTATCTGATTTTCCAGCTTGGCAAAAACAGGACCAATATACGTGTAATTACGTGGTAAATCATAAACGCCGCTTAATTCGGGAATCGTAGTGATGAGATTATGATCCGCATCCAGTGCGTCGATGGTGCTTTTTGGAAGTGAAACATTTTCTTCTTTTGCAATTTTTACAAAGGCTCTTGGTTTGTAAGTGATGCGCAGAGCTGTTTTTGTGTAGATTCTTTTGAGTAATTCTTTCGGAAAGTAAGTTTTATTTAAACTGGAGGGGAGTTCTAGATGTCCTTTTAGAAAATACGTTCTTGTATAAGCAAAAGGCTTTATGTAGATGAGTGGAGTATGACATGCCCTAGCTGAGATGAACATGCTTAATGTAGTTCCGATTACAACTGCAGCAGGACGATACGTTTCGATGATTTTCTTTTCGCTGCTGATGCGAGCTTTAAGCATTTTGTAGGTGAATGGATGCCTTATTCCCTTCATTTGGTCCACTTTCATGATTTGGTCTATATCCCGCTCGCTTAGATGTGGTTTTAAATGGATGAAGGTAAAATTGGCTTCCTTGATCAAATAAGCATATTTCTCGGAATAGCCGACAAAGACACATGTAAAGTGTTCAGCGCTTTTCTTTGCGACTTCGATCGACCTGGTTGTTTCAGCGAGATTGAATGTTTCTGGCGCGAATAAAATTGTTTTTTTGATTATCCCACCCCTTAGATGCTTTTAAAAGAAACACAACGTCAGTATAAAACATGAAAATCGACGTTATCAAGTGTTTTGGTATTAAATTACAGTTTATTAACAATTGCATATTAAAATTTAATACTTGTCTCTTGCTGAAACCAACACATTCACTTCAATATCCTTAATAAAATCGCGACGGTAACGTAAATTACACTAGCAAGTGCTTTAGTATTATTGCCTAATTTTTATGTAAACTTCGTATGAATATTTTAATGCTGTTTCGTACCGATTTACTCCTATATGTTATAAAACGCTTGGAACGTGAACCAAACGTTTTATAACATAGTTATTCAACCCCCTCTACTTCTTCAACGCATTGATCATATTGGTCAGTTCCATAAACCGATCATCCAATTTCTCGTATTCCGGATCGGCTGCTGTCAGCATGCTCAGCTTACCCAGTACTTCCTGACGCTCATTTTCCAGTTGCAATAGCAGAATATCATCATCTGTGTCTGTTTCAGCTGCTGTACTTATATTTTTACTCATCTTACCATTTTGTATTTTCAACTGTATATCGGTTACTTTTTCACGGAAATAACGATCATGCGAGATAACCAGCAGCGTGCCGCTGTAGGCTGACAGTGTTTGTTCCAGCTGCTCGCGGGATGGTAAGTCCATGTGATTTGTCGGTTCATCCAGCATTAATACATCCTTGTCTTCCAAGATGTGCTGCATGAGCTTTAATTTCACGCGTTCTCCCATACTCATATCCGCGATCGGCAGCGTCCAGCTTTCTATTTCGAAACCGAGATGAAATAACAGTGTCTGAACCTTTCCCCTATCTGCGAACGTATCCTGGTGAAAAATTTCAGCAGGGGACTTTTCCAATGGCAAATCATATACATCCTGTGAAAGATAACCGATGTTTGCTGTTGGGGAAATCCAAATCTCTCCTGTATAAGGTTCATTATCGGTAATCATACGGAAGAAGGTTGTTTTTCCGCTTCCATTCGGTCCTTGAAGGCTGATTCTCTCCCCGTGCTTGATTGTAAAATTGGCATCTTGGAAGAGTATTTTTTTATCATATCGTTTGGATACATCTTTACATTCCAAAAATCGTTTGCCGCTCTTCTTGGAATGTTTCAAATCAAAGGAAATGCTCTTTTCCGGCATAACTGCCTGGACTTCTTCTTTTGCCAATTCTTTTTCAAGTCGCTTTTGTTTCGATTTCACAGCCTTATCCATCCGTTTAGCTTTTTTACGATAATATTCCTTTGCGCCTTCTTGTTTGGTGGATTGGGCGTGCGCTTTTGTGCTCCAGTTTTGCAGGGAAGCGATTTGTCCTTCGACTTGCTGAATACGCTTTTGCTGTTTTTCATAGGCATGCTGCTGCGCCGCTTTTTCCTTGTGACGATGATCTGTGTATGCAGTATAATTCCCTGCAAAAGTATGAAGCGCCTGATTTTCAATCGCCCATATTTTTGATGACACTTCATCTAGAAAATAGCGGTCATGTGAAACAATCAATATCGTTTTGTTTATCTTTTTGATTTTCTCTATCAAAAGGTTGACACTGTCTTCATCTAGATGATTGGTTGGTTCATCCAACAGTAAAATTTCCGCTTTACTCGAAAAACCGTTCGCAAGTCTTGCTTTCAGTTTCTCCCCACCACTCATTTTGGGATAAGAAACGGATGGCACTTGCCACTTACCGAGTAAAATAGCTGCTTCAGACTGAAATGAATCAGTGGAATAGCTGTCACTTTCCTGTTCGACCAATTCTATCTCAATTGAATCCTTCTTCCATATGAACCCCTCTGTCACTTCCTTATTTCCTGCCAAAATCTGCAATAATGTGCTCTTTCCAGCGCCATTTCTCCCAGTTATCCCAATGATATCACCTTTATGGACTGTTGCATTTGCTCCTTGTAATATTGGGCGTTCACCATAACAATAACTGACTTGCTGTAATTTGATTAGTTCTTTCATATAAATCCGCTCCTTAATGTTAGGAGGACAGAAAAAAATCCTCCCAAAATGAATTGGAAGGATTAGCCGTACCAGAAATGCACACACATGCCCTAAGGGCAGTGTGTTTCCGTTAATGTTGAAGATGGGCAGACTAATCCTATTTTGTACGCGTTGAAAATGACTTTTCAATTCGTGAAAAAATAAGATTAGTCAATCATTGTCCACCCATCATCCTCTCGTGTTTAGTACTTTCAGTATACCAAAATTAATTTGGAAGTCAATGCCACTTAAATCAATTGCTCTTTTCGTTCTGTTCCTGGCGCCAATACACTATCATCTAGACCAGTTTTGAAAGGACTGCCGGCAGTGGACTCTGTAAACTCCGCTTTTGCTTGTTCCACGAGAGCTGGTTCAGACAAAAGATCGTATGCAGTCAAAGCCATAATGCGTGCCGCATAATGCATCCCCTTTAGTCCGATGCTCGTTCCGAATACAGCTGTGGCTTGCCAAGCATGAACTTGGGTGCCAACCGGACCGCAAGTCGTTTGGATACTTGCAAGTGGTGTGATCCAGCTGACATCGGCAACATCTGTCGACCCGGGCATCGTCGTACCTTTCATTGACATGTCATAGAAGTTCTTCGTCGGCAATATATCATTTGTATCAAGCTGCAACTGGCGGCGTGATGCTTCAATCAGCTTTGGATCCATCGATTTTCGCAAAATAGCCGCATAAGCAACTTCATCGGAAGTGAAGCTTTCCATCGGATAATCCTCCATATTGCGGTAATTCAATGTATCCAACGTATCATTGGTCAGCATATGATAGCAATTCGCCAAAAGTTCATGAGATGTTGTCGTGCCTGTGATCAATGCTGCCCCTTTAGCTATATCATGCATCCGGCCAAGCATATCCCCGACTTGATCCCGATTGGCTCCGCGCAGATAATACCAGACTTCCGCTTCATCGGGCACGATGTTCGGCGCTTGGCCGCCGTTTGTGATGCTATAATGAATTCTAGTGCCGTCAACCAGATGCTCCCGCAGATAGTTAGCACCGATATTCATGATTTCCACTGCATCCAGCGCACTTCGTCCCGCATGCGGAGCACCCGCTGCATGCGCAGGTACACCATGGAAACGGAATTTGATCGAAATCATTGCTTGCGTACTGTAATTCTGAACGACATTACTGGTACCTGGGTGCCAGGTGAGACAGCAGTCCAGATCGTCGAATACCCCTTCCCTTGCCATGAAAGTCTTTCCGGAGAGTACTTCTTCCGCCGGACAGCCATAATAGCGAATTGTGCCATTCACCTTGCCTTGACCGATCAGTTCCTTTAAAGCCAACACTGCTTCTACACCGGCAGTTCCGAGCAGGTGATGACCGCAGGCGTGACCAGGACCATTCACTGTGACGGGATCTTTATACGGCTTACTTGATTGGGACAGACCAGGTAAGGCATCAAATTCACCGAGGATGCCGATGACCGGACTGCCTTGCCCGTATTCTGCGTAAAAGGCTGTTTGCATCCCTCCAATCTTATCTGTTATACGGAATCCCGCATCGGAGAGAACTTCCTTCTGAGCTTCACTCGCATACGTTTCCTCATAAGCAATTTGAGGATTTTGCCAGATATCAAGCGCAAGGCTTCCTGTGACATTCCCCAGCTTTTGGAGAATCCCAAGCAATTCTTTTTTACTCATGAATCATCTCTCCTTCAGTCGTAGTTTTTGATGTTTGGTAATTTTCCAAAAGAACGCAAATGATAACGGTGAGAAACATGCACACCAACCCTTTGAAGAAGACGGGGATTGGGAGTTGTGCCATCAGGATTCCGAAGGCGATACCGATGACACCAAAAAGCGGTTTCTTCATGGCTAATTGCGCGATCATACCGCCGAAGATGGCAGGAATGATATATGTGAATGCTGCTTGGACGGACTCCGGTATGACAGAAAGGATATAGGAACCAGCCAAAATTACTGGAATGAGTACAGCTATATTCATGAAGCTGGCAGCAGCAATCGCCAATGTGGCAGCCACTTCTCCTTTCCTTGTACCGGGATCTGCGCCGATGACCTGTTGTGCAGCCGCCGCAGATGGCAAGCACATATTGGCTATATTCCCGGTGAGGAAACTCAAATAAGTACCGGAAACGCCAAGAGTCGCGTAGTAACTCACAGGCTCTATCACCCAGGCAAAGCCTACCAGGGCGATATACGCTACAAAGGCAGCGAAAATGGCTTGCCATCCTGGGTGATAACCTTCAACGAATGATAGGTAAAGCGGCAATGCCGCCGATAAAACGATGACACAGCCGATTGTAAGCCTGCCCCAAAAGTGAGCATTCGTTTGGAATGCTTCAAACGTCTGCTCCTGCGTTTCGATCATCTGTTCCTGCACTGCTATCTGTTCGGCTGTTTTGGCCATTTCTTTCCCCTCCTTTTCTTATCCGATAAAGTAGCCGACTGTCAGACCGCCGACGATGGCAAATCCTAAAGCCCATTCTTTCAGCCAGTTTTTCTGCAATTTATTTGCTGCCAGCAAGGTAACGATCGTTATTCCGATACTTGTAAGAATGACAAGAGTATGACCACTGCTTTTTACCGCTTCATTTGCGGCAAAGTAACCGAAGGCACCGAGCATGGCTGCCGTCGAAATGACTACCATCTTTTTTGTCCCGTTTTTCCTTGCTGTGATTTTCTTTTGGTAAGAACCAAGTGACTTTGTGAAGAAGAATGTAACGAGCAGCCAGCCAGTACCACCGATGCATAGTGTCCAAGCAATTGTTGTGAACGCCTCCGGACCAAAGTCAGCTGATCCAAGCTCTGTGCCATATGCGCTTGAGGCCATCTGAGCACCAAGAGATTCTGTAGCGGACGAACCAATGATCGCACTGCGCATCATGGTAAGCGGGTTACCGATCAACGTCATCAGCGAAACTGCAATGATGATATTCCCCAGTGCAGGACCAATGGCGGCGATAGCACCGGTTTTCATAGCACTCCTGGCTTCCTGCTCGGTCATACCAACTGAGGATCTAGCCTGGTAAGCTGACCTGACAAATACGACCCCTTGGAAAAGGACGATACTGACGACAAGCAGACAGAATACCCAGAGAATCCCGCTATTCATGATTTCGGAAATCGGCAATGTATAGCCCCCCTTTTTAATTGATTAATAATTCTGATTTTTATGGTAATTGAGAGAGCGCTTGGTGTCAAAACCTTTATGAAAAACAGTCATATAGGAGTAAAAGTTAGGAGAAATCAATACGGAATCTTACCTAGCGCTTGTCAGTTTTTTTATCAAAATCCCTTCAATTAGTAATAAAATGCTGCTTACAAGCTATTATCTTTAAATGCAAGAAAAAATGGGCAACCCATTGAATAAATGAATCGCCCTGAATTTTGATAGCACTATTTGCTGTTCCAATTCGATATATAAAATAGCCAAAACTAATTCTGTCTATCTTTCGTTCGCGATAATCTTCCCAATAAAAGATAGCATCCATCATGATGTAATTTCCGGGTTCGATAGATTGTTGGAATGGTCGTTTGAAAAGACAAAGAAGACCGTACATTTTCGGCATCCAACTGCATAACATCAAATTCCCTTAAAGCGGTATGCAGTTGGATGCTAATGGGCGGAGCTTCTCGCTGATGAACAAACGTTCGGGCCATTCAGCAGTGTGCCATAGCACTAGCTAATTGTTTATTTGTATCGGTCCGGATTCTTTTATTACAATCCTCTTCCTCCATCATTGCGACTGGTGCGAGACGGCAAATATCCAGGAGAACGCCTGTTATTTCTTCTTGCCGATGTCCATTCTTTTCGATAACGACTTTGACATCTTCTCTTCTGTAGCAGAAAAATTCAATATAAGACGCATATCCGCTTCCGAAATGATTCCACTCCGCTTCACAGACGATGTTTGGTATGCGGCTAATCCGATGATAAAAAACGTTTTATGTGAGCTTCAATCATTTCCTCGTCTTTTGTAATGTATGGAAAACTGTCTCCTATCACGTTGCCTGCTATCAGTTCTTTCAATTCCTGTTTCGTAAACACTGTCAATCTGTCCCTCCAATCGCTTTTTGTAGAACAAAATTCTTTGTGCCTCATCTGACAGTGAGCGCTCCTCCATGACATAAACATCCTCTTCTCCACATACATCTAGACTATGGACAAGTTGAGGTGACAAATGTGGGGAAACAATCATTATTAAAAGGTACGATCATTTTGGCTGTGGCAGCTTGCTACAGCAAGCTGATTGGATTCATAAACGGAATCGTTTTGTCACGGCTGTTAGGACCGGAAGGAATCGGGCTTGCCATGATGGCAATGCCGATTACCGGGCTCTTGATTGCGGTCACTGGTTTTGGGCTCGAAGTGGCGGTCGCCAATCTTGTGGCAGAAAATAATGCGACGAATAATCGGACAAGACTGCGGCATGTCCTTTCTCTCTCCTTTTTGATAACAAGTACGTTAAGTGTCATCACATCATTGTTTTTATTTGGTGTTCTTCACTTTGCTCCTGGCATTTTATTTGCCGATGAGCGGGCAATCTACACATTTACAGCGATTATCCCGATCATCCCGATAGTCGCGATATCGTCCATTTTGAAAGGTTACTTCCACGGGAAACAGTATATGTCCCCTGGAGCATTCGCTTCGATCTTGGAACAAAGCGTGCAGCTTGTTGTGACATACATGCTCGTCCAATACCTGCTTCCGTATGGACTCGGCGTAGCTGCTGCCGGTGCTGTAATCAGCATGGTCATCGGGGAAGCGATATCGTTAGGAGTTTTGATGATCGCTTTTAACAGACAAAAGGAATTCAAGTGGCGTTTTTTCCATATCATCGGTGATCTCGTTCGTGACGGGAAACAGCATACCCGTGACTTGATCAAGGTTGCATTGCCGAATACCGGCAGCCATTTGGTCAATAGCTTCGCAGGTGTACTGCTGCCGATCATCATCACGCACAGTTTTCTAACTGCCGGACTTACTGCCGAGACGGCTACCGAAACATATGGTCTTTTGATGGGATATGTGATGCCGCTCGTATTCGTCCCGACATTCATCACCCATTCCTTATCGACAAACTTGCTCCCATCCATCAGTGACTTATATGCAAGGCGTCAATTCCAAGAAATGTACAGCAATATAAACCAGGTGATCAATGTCACCATGATGATCTGCATTCCTTGGGCATTGTTCCTTTATTTCTTCGCGCCCGATCTGACTGGATTATTCTATCACTCGGAAGAAGCGGGCCTGCTCATCCAAAAAATGATCTTTTGCTTTATGCTCAGCTATTTACAGATTCCGCTCCAGGCGGTGCTGATCGGGATCGGTAAAAGCAGTGTTGTCCTGTATAACAATCTTATTGCTGCCCTTGCGAGTCTGCTGATGATCTATTTTGTTGCTTCGCAGCCGAGCATGGGGGTAAATGGTGTCATTCTCGGGCTGAACTTAGGGGAAGTACTGGGTACGGTACTGCACTTTGCGAGTCTTTATCAGGCAGTCCGTTTCCCATTCAGTTTTGCCCGGTTCTATAAATTGCTATTGGCCATCACCTGTATGGCATCCTGCGCAATTTTCTTGTATATGACGCTGGATTCCTATATTACAAATGGATATGTACTGCTAAGCAGCGTATTGCTTGTATCTGCGACCTTTTATTTGCTCCTCCTTCACCGATTCCGACTATTCAAACAAGAGCAGTAGCAGACAATCACGCTTGAAGCCGATAATTCCACTAGGTTATACTAATACTAGTAATTGAGGTGAAGAGATGTACAAACTATTGACGCATAATGACTTGGACGGTGTCGGCTGTGGTATTTTGGCGACACTCGCTTTTGGGGAGGAAGTTGATATCCGCTATAACTCCATCAGCAGTCTGAATGAAGAAGTAAAGAAATTCCTGGCTGATGAAACCCAGCATGAGAAAGAATTATGGGTGACGGATTTGGCAGTGAATGAAGAGAATGAAGCTGCCATCAGCGAATTCATCCAATCCGGCGGAAAGGCCCGCCTTATCGACCATCACAAGACAAGTGAACATCTGAATGCCCACGATTGGGCATGGATTGAGACAAAGCAAGAAGATGGAAAGCAGACTTCAGCAACAAGTATGCTGTATGACGTCCTGGTGAATGAAGGTCATTTGGAGAAAACAAACGCGGTGAGCGAATTTGTCGAGCTTATCCGCCAATATGATACATGGGAATGGGAAAAACGGCAGAATGAAGCTGCCAAACAGCTGAATGCCCTTCTCTTCCTGCAGAGCATCGAAGAATTTGCCGATGAGATGATTGATCGCTTACAGCAGGATGACACGTTTGTTTTCAGTGATTTGGAAGAAAAATTGCTGCAAGTGCAGGATGCCCAGACAGCCCGTTATATCCGCAAAAAAAGGAAACAAGTCGTTCCTGTCAAAATAGATACATATTTAGCTGGTGTCGTCCATGCAGAGTCCTATCTCTCTGAATTAGGCAATGATTTAGGCAAAACGTTCCCGCATCTTGATTTGATTGTCATGGTGATGATGGGGACAAAACGCTTAAGTCTCCGTACAATCCATGATGATGTCGATGTATCAGCCATTGCCGGCAACTACGGCGGCGGCGGACATCAAAAAGCGTCCGGAGCATCATTGACCGAAGATGCTTTTGAATTGTTCGTAAAGAAAGCTTTCGAACTGCAGACATTGCGACCGGATGCGATAGATAATCGATTCAACGTGCCGAAAAATGATCTTGGAACATTGTATGCAAATGAGCAAAATGATAAGTTCCTTATCGTTCAGCAAAACCGAAAGTACTATATCATGAAAAATCAGCAGCCAGCAGAAATCGGCTTTGAATCATTCGAAGAAGCTGAAAGACAATTGAAACGGGAAGAACTCGCTTTCCTTGTCACCGATCACCGCTATGTTAAATATTTGAGTGAACGCGTGAAGAAACAGGATCTTACCGTAGATCAGCCGGTCCAAAAGAATCAAGAAAACTAAAAAAAGGCGGAAAACATTTCATTGTTTTCCGCCTTTTTCATTATTGTTTTTCAGCTGTCGCGATTGCTTGTTCAATCAGCATTATATCTTCATGTATCAAATTCCGGATTTGTGGTTCGGGGCATCGTCTGTATTCATCCTCCAGCCGTTTCAACTCTGTATAAAAGATATCCTTGTCAGTAAAATGCATATTTCCTGCCTCCAAATGGCCTTTTTATTTATATATGCCGAAGACGGCATGAAATATACCCCACATATAACATTATTTATAGTTGTTGCCTTTCAAGATATATGGTAGAATCTCTAACATAGTTCAAATATTTTCAATATTTTATTTATTGAATTGTCTAACTATTTAGAAAACGTTTCTGCTTGGAGGCATTTATCATGAAAAAATCAATTCCATTTTCTTATGTCATCGTTACTGGTTTCATGCTGTTCGCCCTTTTCTTTGGAGCAGGCAACCTGATCTTCCCCGCTCTTCTCGGCCAACAGTCTGGAACCAATGTATTGACTGCAAATCTTGGCTTCGTCATCACTGGTGTCGGATTGCCGCTTCTCGGTATCCTAGCCTTCGCTATTTCAGGTAAAAATGATTTACAGGACTTAGCCAGCCGGGCGCATCCGATCTTTGGGCTTGCTTTTACCATCATTTTATATCTATCCATCGGTCCATTATTTGCGATGCCGCGTACAGGTACAGTATCATTTGAAATCGGCATTCAGCCATTTTTACCTGCTGATGCCGGACCATGGCCATTGATCATTTATTCCATCCTGTTCTTCGGAGTTACGTGCTTCTTCTCTTTGAAGCCAGCTAAGATTGTTGATGTAGTTGGTAAATATTTGACACCAGCCCTGCTCCTGTTCATCGCAGTCTTGATTATCACTGTGCTTGTCAACCCGATCGGCAGTCCACAGGAACCAACCGAAGCTTACAGCAGCGGGGCTTTCTTCAAGGGTTTCCAGGAAGGCTATCTAACGATGGATACATTGGCAGCATTCGTATTCGGAATCATTGTCATCAATTCTGTAAAAAACATCGGTATCTCGGACCGTAAAAGTATACTTAGTTTCACAACGAAAGCTGCTTTGATTGCCGCTCTACTACTTGCTTTGATTTATACGTCTTTATCTTATCTTGGCGCAACAAGTGTAACTGGAATAGGTTTGCTGGATAATGGTGGTGCCGTACTTGCCGGAGTTTCCGAGTCCTATTACGGCACACTAGGTAACGTCTTGCTTGGCTTGATTGTACTTGGTGCCTGCCTGACGACAAGTATCGGTTTGGTAACAGCATGCAGCAGTTATTTCAGTCGTCTGCTCCCTAAAGTATCTTATAACGTTATTGCCGTTGTGCTGTCAATTTTCAGTGCTGTTGTCGCAAATGCAGGATTGGCTAATATCATCGCATTCAGCGTCCCTGTCTTGACGATCATATACCCACTTGCAATCGTCTTGATTTTCCTGACCTTCCTGCATAATACTTTTGCAGGAAGCAGAGCCGTCTACTTGACCAGCCTGCTTTTCACATTTGCAGTCAGCTTGATGGAGGGGCTGAATGCAGCAAAGCTTCCTATCCCTGGAGTACAGAAATTCCTGACAGATAACCTGCCGATGTACAGCGTGGGGCTTGGCTGGCTATTGCCGGCAATTGTTGGAGCTGTGATCGGATTCATCATCCATTTGGTTACTCGATCTGACCAAAATGAACTAAAGAATGCAGATGCACGATAAGCTTAATAACAAGAAAGCACGCTTGGGATGATTCCAAGCGTGTTTTCTTTTGCAATAGAGAAATTACATAGCTGTGTCGACTCGAAGATTTCATTTGAGTACCAGTCACACTTTTTTTCAAAATGGCGTCTAATACATATAATTTGTCCAATGCTTCCATATCTCGAGAGTGCTAAGCCTTTGTCAATTTCTTAACGCACGCTTCCTCCCCACCTAATACTGTAAATGTCTACCAGACGAAAATATAATTCCCTTTTAAAGCTTCAAACAAGAGAATTTACTTATCCAACTTCTCTCTTCTGTTTTATAAAGGAAAGCGAGACACCTTGTTTCTCTTAAATGCCGCTGCGGGGCCCCTTTACGAACAATATAAAAGCAGGCTCGAATATTGCAAGAAAAAAAGATGCACGGCAACTTTCATTAGCAAAAGTCATTTTCCCATTGTGCTACAAGCTATAAAAAGTTGCTATATCGGTAACTGGAAAATTAATGAGCATGATCGTATCAACTCTGATACATTTGTATCAGGAGGGGTCAAATTTGAATTTATATGAAAAAGCAAAAGAAATAGTCAGTATTTATAAATCCAATCCTAAAGTTGATACTTGTTTTATAGGAGGATCTGTATCACGAAATTGGCAGGATGCATACTCCGACATCGAAATATTCGTCTTATGGAAGCATGGGCCCAATGATCAGGAAAGGAAAAAACCTATTGCAGAATTGGATGGCGAAATTATTGATTTCTTCCCTTATGAAGATGGAGAATGGTCAGAAACTTATATAAGTCAGGGCGTAAAATTAGAAATCAGTAATTTTCTGACTGAAACAATAAATATGGTGATAAACGATGTATTGGTATCATTTGATACGAATCCAGTGAAGCAATGTCTTCTAGCTGCAATTCATGATGGTATCTCCTCGAGTGAGGATAATGTGATGGAAACACTGAAAAACAAAGTAAAGAAATATCCAACGGAGTTGCGGATCGCTATGGTGGAAGAAAATATGCATCTGGGTACGAAATGGAATAACCGGGAGGCGCTGCTTCATCGTAAGGATTGGCTAATGCTTTATCAAACGATGACAGAAGTACAGGCCAATTTGATGGGTATATTGTTCGGGTTGAATCGTCAGTACATACATCATCCATCATTTAAATGGCAGAGACAAACGTTGGAATCCATGGATACCATCCCGACAGATATGGTCGATCGTTTAGATTCACTTTTCCTGCAAAAACCTGAAGTTGCTGTTAATCAATTAGAAGCAATCATCCGGGACGTTTACGAGCTGATTCAAAAGACGCTGCCGCAAATGGATGTAACAAAAGTAATGGAGAAATCGCTTTTCTTAAGACCTATTAATCAACAGATATAACATGCATACATCGGTCAGAATGCTTTAGGCGAAGATACTGACTTAGGACAATCTTTACCATTTATGCTACGCTTGAGAAAGAATTGGAAAGGAGAGATTTAGATGCATAATCATATCCCTACCATTAAACTGCATGATGGTTCTATTTTTCCTGCTGTGGGCTTCGGTACATATCAATTGAAAGGAAGCCAAGGTGTACAGGCGATCCGCAATGCGATTGATGCAGGTTATCGTCTTTTGGATACCGCTTATAACTATGAGAATGAAGCAACTGTCGGACAGGCGATCAAGCATCATGCTATCCCGCGTGAAGAAATCCTGGTGACATCCAAGCTGCCCGGGCGTTACCAGCAGTATGATGATGCGGTTACAACGATTCAGGAATCCCTTTATCGTGCTGGCCTGGATTATTATGACTTGTATTTGATCCATTGGCCGAATCCGAAACAAGACCACTATGTCGAAGCATGGCAAGCTTTGCTTGATGCTCGTAAATGGGGCCTTATCAGATCGGTCGGTGTGTGTAACTTCCTGCCCGAGCATTTGGACAGACTCAAAGTGGAAACTGGTGAACTGCCGGTCATCAACCAAATCGAGCTGCATCCCTTTTTCAATCAAGAGGAACAACGTCGCTACCACCAGGAAAATGGCATCGTGACAGAATCATGGAGTCCGCTTGGCAGAAAAACGAATCTGCTGGATCATTCGCTGCTTGCTGAAATTGCTAAGAAGCATGGCAGAACCGTTTCTCAAATTGTGTTGCGTTGGCATTATCAGCTGGGAAGCATCGCCATCCCTAAATCAGCCACGCCAAGTCGACAGCTTGAGAACATTACCATCTTTGATTTTGAGCTTGATCAAACCGATATGGACAAAATCCACAGTCTGACAAAGGCAGACGGACGAATTGCCGACCAGGACCCGGCAGTTTATGAAGAATTTTAAAAAGAGCGCTGTGCAGATTTTGCACAGCGCTCTCGTTATTTCTTCTCGAATTCCATTTTCCAGCTGTAATATTCGTTGTCTGGATTCTTTTCATACGAAAGATAAGCAGAAAACTTTTTGCCTCGTTTGCTTGTCAGCCCTTTTACATGCGCAGTACCACTTTTGAGCAAGGCTTTCACCATCGTCTTTGTCGGCTTCTTCCGCATGGCTGCCAGGAATTTATCGGCTTTCCAAACGATGAAGCTGCAAGACTTTTTGTAGTTCTTACAGCCGAATCCTTTGTACCCTTCCACGACTTCTCCGCCGCAAGCCGGACACTTGCCTAGCACCTCATGGGTGAGGGTTTGCTTTTCGATTGTCCGGATCGGAGCTGCTTCATCTTGTTTCATCGTTTGGACAGCTTCTTTTGTAAAGGAAAAAATCATATCCAGAAAATCTTCCCGGCCAACTTTTGCATCTTCGATATCAGCCAATGTCTTCTCCAGCCTGCCGGTAAAGTTCAAGTCAAATAACGGCTTGACTGGGAAAGTTTCCACCAGCTTCTTACCTGTTTCCGTTACATGCAGTTCTTTTCCTTTGTTACTGATGTAGTGAATGTCTTTCAGTTTTTTGATTGTTTCCGCTCTTGTTGCTGCCGTCCCGATACTGAAGCCGCGGAGCACTTCGCCGATTTCCTCTTCATCCTGTCTACCTTTGCCGCAAGTTTCCATGACACGCAATAACGTCCTTTCGGTATGCGGTTTCGGGGGCTGTGTCATGTGAGAAGTAACAGCTGTTTCCCATGTATCGACCAGCATGCCTTCCTGTACATCCGGCAGCAGTGTTTCTTTCGTCTGCTGCTTCTCGACTTTCTTCCAGCCATCTACAAGCTGAATTCGACCCTTGGAAATAAAGCTGCCTGATAGAGACACACCCGGAATCACAGTTTCCAGAGTGGTTTCCTCATATACCGCGACCGGCATGAACTGCATGATAAAACGGTTTTTGATTGCTGTATACACGAGCTCCTGATCCGGCGTAAGCCTTTTTGGCAGGACGTAGGTCGGAATGATAGCGCTATGGCTTGAAACTTTGCTGTTGTTGAATACCCGTTTCGAGCGGGTAAATTTGATTTCGGACTCATAAGGCAGTCCCGCTGCCACTTTTTTCAGTACGCCAGCTGCTTTGGATACTAGGCTCTCTTCCAGTGCTGTACTGGAGGTCCGTGGGTAAGTAATATATTTTTTCTCATACAAGGTTTGCGCCACTTTCAGCACCTTATCGGATGTCCATCCGCTGTATCTTGCCGTCATATAACCTTGCAGACTAGATAAATTGAACAAAGGCGGGCAGAACTCCTTTTTCTCTTCTGTCTGCTTGTCCTTGATTTGTCCTTGTTTTCCTTGGATTTGCTGAAGGATGTTTTGCAGCGGTTCTCTTTCCTTGAACTTATCCGTTTTACCTTCCTTATAGACTCCTTCATAGAATTGCTTATCAGGTGTACGGAAGGTCGCCATCAGTTTGAAATAAGGCTCTGGCTTGAACTCGCTGATCTCCTTATCACGATCATAAATGATTTTCAAAGTTGGCAGGAGCACACGGCCGATATTTAACACTTGGCCGCGACCGCTCTGATAACGGAGTGTCGCTACCGAAGTCAGGTTGATGCCAATGACCCAGTCGGCCCATTGACGTCCGATACCGGCATCATAAAGAGGCTGAAGCTCTGTGTTTGGACGCAAGGATTGGAGACCGCGCAGGACTTCTTGTTCTGTCCATTCATTAAGAAGCAGTCTATATACTGGCTTGTCCGGTTTGACATAGTTGATGATGCTGTCGCCGATCAGCTGTCCTTCCCGGTCATAGTCACAAGCGGACACAACCATGCTGACATCCCTTCTTTGCATCAGCCGCTTTACGATGGCAATCTGCTTTTTCGCACCCGGATCAGCAGTATCGCGATTGCGCGGGCTTGACTTCACTTTGTAACGGAACGATTCCGGTACGAACGGGAAATTATCCAGTTTCCACCTCGCCATTTTCGCGTCATAATCTTTCGCGTCATACAACTGCAGCAAATGACCGAAAGCCCATGTGATGATATAGTCAGGACCTTCATAAAACCCATCCTGTTTTGTTTTAATTTTCAGTGCATCAGCGATATTCTTCGCAACCGAAGGTTTTTCCGCCAATATGACAGTCATACTCATATATCGATAAAACTCCTTTGATCTATCAAGCTCATAACTTCTATTCTATCATAAAAAGCACCGACTCTTTAAAGAGAGTCAGTGCTTTGTCATCAAAGCGCGTTAAGTAAAGTCGAATGAATCGTACGCAGGACATCCCCTCGGCTGATTACCCCGACTACCTGTTTTTGATCATTCACAACCGGTATCTTCTTGAAGCGATGTTTGGCAAGGATGTTCACGACATCCTCCATTTCGTCAGCCTCGTGCACGGTGACTATCCCTCGTTTTTTAGCTAGATTCAATATAGGATGATCCTTTAGTTCATCGACGATCTTATCGATTTTTTCTGCTTTGAAGCTTACAGTCAGCAAATAGTTGAAGACGACTGCATCCTTTGGCTGGATCCCTCGCAAAATATCCCCATCACTGACGACGCCTACGATGCGTCGGTCTTTGTCCAGTATCGGCATGCCGCTGATGCGCCGATCAACAAACGTTTTGAGTACTTGCTTGACTGTATCCTGTTCGTTCGCTGCTATTACATCTGTTATCATGAAGTCTTTTGCTTTCATATAAAAGCCTTCCTTCTGTATAGGATGAATGCTACACCTTTATTATACGCTTACATGACGGAATCTGCTAAAAAAAAGACATCTGCCAAGTAAGCAGATGTCAGTTTATCATTCTTTTTCGAAATGTTTCGTGCTCCGTACTGTGTCGATCGGACGGACGAGTTTCTCGATTTGTTCGCGCTTTGGTTCCAAAAACGGCGGTAAAGAGAGTTTTTCGCCGAGTGTCTCGTACGGCTCGTCTCCCATGAACCCAGGGCCATCTGTTGCGAATTCAAATAGAATTCCTGGTGCAACACGGGAATATAGAGATTCGAAGAAATGACGATCCACATAGCCGGAAGTCTGGAATTGGAAGCTTTGCATCCGTTCGATCCACTCTTCCAGTACTGCTCGATCCTCTACACGGAAAGCAGCATGGTGTACAGTGCCAAATCCCTGTCTGCCATCCGGCAAAATTGTATTGTGCTCGAGGACGATGCTTGCTCCATTTCCGCCTTCACCAACTTCATACAAATAGTAGGATCCTTCCTGAGCAACCGGACGGAATACCAGTACTTTTTCGAGCATTTCTTTAAAATAATCGATATGTGCTGTACGGACAAAAATCGGTCCAAGCCCAGTAATTGCATACTCCAATGGTACTGGACCATCCTGCCAAGGTGTTCCGGACGCTACACCTTCATCATTTTCGTCACTGATCAATTGATATTGCTGCTCGTCAAAATCCTCGAACGATACTGTTTTTTTGCCGAATTGGTCTTTGATGCCATGATGTTTTACATGCAGACGATCGAATCGTTTTACCCAATAATTCAAAGCTGCGTCAGTTGGGACCCTGAAAGACGTCTTGTAAATTTCATTCGTGCCGTGAGTACCTTTTGGAATGCCAGGGAAATCGAAGAATGTCATATCTGTTCCTGCACTGCCTTTATCATCTGCAAAGAACAAATGATAAGTCTGAATATCATCCTGATTCACTGTTTTCTTGACCAGGCGCATGCCAAGTACATATGTGAAGAATTCATAGTTTTTTTCTGCACTGCTTGTAATTGCTGTTACGTGGTGTATACCTTTTAAATGATTCATTTTGTCACACTCCAGCCTGATGATAAAATTACCTCGAATTCGAGATAACTACATTATGACGCATATATGAAATGATGTCAAACGCATAGAAAGCAAAGAAAACCTACATACCATTTCAATCATTTCAATCCATTTCAATTTCACTCGCAATTGAAGAAATGGCGATTCACTTATAATGCATTTTTTCATTTGGTTTTGCGAGGGTTTTGCAGCGCCTTCCATCAGTGGCTTCTGTCTGGATATCAATTTCTATGTAAAACAATAGAGCCCATTCTATTCGATTAGAGTGGGCTCTATTTATAGATTTCGTATTGAGTTAGTTTCTTTGCTTTTCTTTTAAGCATATATACACTATAAAGACCTAAAAAAGTTATAGGTGCTACCGTCAACCCTGCCCAAATAGGCAATCTGCTTGCACTCGACATCATCGGCATCCAGAATGAGAGTACATGCATCAAGACAAGGAATAAAACAAAATTAGATAAATGTGTATATTTAACCGCCCTTGATTGTGCATCTGTATAGATTTCCAATTTATCGGTCCCATCATCTTCTTTGCAAAAATAGTACCATCCTCCAGATGCACTGACCAGATTCCAGCCATCCTCTTCGAACAACTTAAAATAATCTTGATTTTGTGTACCAATTCGATAGTCTAGACGATATATCAGTTTTGTTGGCGGAGCTGCTTTGAAGGTGTATGTAAATAGGCCATAATGATCCAGTTGCCACCCTTCTTGTGCCATCCGCTGCAGCCACACTTCTTCTTTCTGGTCGCTCCAAGCCGAAAACCATTTTCTTATTTTCTTTCTCTCTGTCATCATTCTCCCCCTAATTGCTTTTTATTGAGTTCAACTAGCTTTCATAGCCACTCATATTCGTACTTGTCTAATTGAAAGTCATCCAACTAATGCCTGGACCGAGTTTCATGGTACATTTACCTTCTTTCGTATCCGGCAGCGGATCGTGCAGCAGCACCATCAGAATATAGTAGGTGCTGTGAGTCGAGGAACAAGTCTTTTACTTTCTGAGCACCTTTTGATAGTTATATCGATAGACGATATATATCGTCTGTCGATATAATATCATAATCTTTACAATGTAAGTTATCGATATTTTTTATACCTAATGGTAATATAATGGAAAATAGGTGGGGTATATTGCGCAGTGCGATTTTTGATAGGAGATTTTTATTTTTAACAATAGTTGCTCTTTCCTTTCAAGCGGGCGCCTTATTACTTGCTGTGTATGAAAAAGACTCCTTTGTGGTGCTCTTGATAATCGGAATCACTTTATTGGCGTTGTCGGTAAAAAGGGGGATTGATTATTACAAATCCCAAAAACCAAGCGCCTGAACGTATGTCCAGGCGCTTACCAATGCTTGACATCTTTGAAGTCACGCATTATGATACGCGACTCTTTGATATCATGATATAATCGATATGGTTTGCTCGCCAGCCGGATCGGCAGCGTGAAAAGGAACTGACTGAGATCGTCTTTGTACTCTGTCGTCATCCTGGAAGGCTTGGAAAGGATGCGATTCTGCCATTCTTGCTTGAATTCCTTCTGCAAATCGAGACGGACATCAATCGCATGATGACATTGAGTACAGCAAATCGTCTTAAGCTTATCGTTGATGTACGTAATGGTAAATGGAGACTCCTCGCGACAATGGATACAATATAACTCTGCTTCCATGCAGCTTCGTTTCAATGTTATCTCCTCTTTCCTGTGTCTGGCTTTTAAAACCCAAAAGGTTTCTGCAGCTTTTTTCCTTCCTAATCAAACATTTCGCTGCTTACATGCCAATATCCTGTCTATTTCCATCAATTTATATGCATGATATTCAACTCTTCGTATACGATTTTCAATAGTTCATCTTCTATTTGCGGTCCTTCCTCTTCGTCCAGCAGTCCGTTAAGCAGAATCGAGAAAACAATCCGTTCACCTGATTTGGTTTCCATGTAGCCTGATAAGGAACTGACTCCAGTAAGTGTCCCTGTTTTCGCTTTGACTTTTCCCGCGAGCTCTGTACCGACAAAGCGATTGCGGAGTGTCCCGCCGACCATCCGTTCGGTCACCCCACCTACTGGCAGCGAATGTTCAAAAGCCTGGAACCAAGGTTCGTTCTGAACGTTTATAAGCAATGCTGTCAGCTGACCGGCTGTTATACCATTCACATGAGAAAGACCAGAACCGTCCCTAATCACCATTTGCTCCGTTGGCAGCAGGCCATTCAGATAGCGCTTGATTTGTTCGATACCATCTTCCCAGTTCCCGGCTTTTTCCTTGCTGCCCATATGCTTGACATACATCTCGGCATGCCCGTTATTGCTTAGCTTCATGAATGGTAGAAGCAGTTCTTTAAGCGGAGCGGATTCCTTGCGCAAAAGCTCCTTTGTCTTTTCAGGAGCTTTTGCTGTTTTACTGCTGCCATCTAACTGAATTCCAGCAGCTTCGAGATTTTCCCGGAACAAATGCAGTACATAATCGGTCGGTTCCCAAACAGCTACCCATTCCTGCTCTTTTTCACCTGGAGCAATTGTGCCTGAAATGACGATATCATTGTTTCCATGCATTCGAATCACTTCCAATTCTGCTTCACCGTCTTGGGAAATGACTGCATTATTATGTATGGTCACATAATCTGTTGCAGGGATAATGCTCACATTTGGTTTTCCTGATGAAGACGCTGCGTCCACTACAACCTTCACGGTTCCTGTATCATGATCGGTATCGGGTGCTACCGTCAAAGCACTGATTGCGGCACCATAATAGGCTGACTCATCTCTCCAAGTTGTATCCTCACTGTAGCGTTCCTGATCGAAATACGTATCGTCAGCGATGATATCACCGTTTATTTTTACAATTCCCAACTCATTCAGCTGTTTTGCCAGCTGCGCGATGTCCTTAATTGTTAAGGAAGGATCTCCTTTACCAATCAAATACAAATTCCCATGAAGCTGACCAGCTGAGATATGGCCATCTGTTGCAACATACGTTTCGAATCGATGCTCTGGCTCCAGTTCATCCAAAACAGCTGCAGCAGTCAAAAGCTTCATATTGGATGCAGGTCGCATACGCTGGTCCGCGTTTTTTTCATAGATTGTCTTCCCTGATTGTGCTGCCGCGATATGAATCGCAACGGATGCCCCCTCTAGATGTTTCTCGCTTGCCAAATATTCCTTTATCCTTTCCTTCATCGTATCCTCTTTTCCGGCTACACGGATATGCCCGTGAGGGATCAGACATGCAAAGAACAACAGCATTACAGCTAATAATCGCGTAACGTTGCGAAGCATCAGCGTTTCCTCCTTTTCGCATATCCCGCTTAACCTTTACGTTTATATCTATATGTATGTAGTGTAACAAACTATCAGATAATTTAAAATATTATCCTGAGGATAAAGAAAGACACCATCAGATGGTGTCTTCCTTCTTGATATATAAGCATACTGGGCAATGGTCGCTGCCCAGCGTATCTGCATGTATCTCAGCTTCTTCTATTTTATCTTTCCACCGTTCAGAAACGATGAAATAATCAATGCGCCAGCCGATGTTGCGTTCTCTCACCTTATTCATATAGGACCACCAGCTGTAGGCGTCCTCGCGCTTCGGATAAAGATAACGGAAACTATCAACAAAACCAGAAGCAAGGAAAACTGTCATCTTTTCCCGCTCTTCTTTCGTGAAACCGGAATTTCCATGATTTGTTTTATGGTTCTTCAAATCGATTTCCTGATGGGCAACGTTCAAATCACCGCATAAGATGACTGGTTTGCGGCTGTCCAGCTCCTGGACGTAAGACAGGATCCGGTCTTCCCACTCCAAGCGCTCAGCCAAGCGTGCCAAGTCCCGCTTGGAGTTCGGTGTATAAACCGTCATCAAATAAAAATCATCATATTCCAGCGTGATGATTCGCCCTTCCGGCTCATTGATTCCCTCTTCCAAACCATAAGTGACATGAAGCGGTTTTTGCTTCGTGAAAACTGCAGTACCAGAATATCCTTTACGCTCGGCGTAGTTCCAATATTGATGATATCCAGGCAGATCCAATTCAATTTGTCCTGCTTGGAGCTTCGTTTCCTGCAAGCAGAATATATCTGCATCCTGCTCATTAAAATATTCAAGAAAGCCCTTCTTTACACAGGCTCTGATTCCATTAACATTCCATGATACCAACTTCATTTCTCTATTTCCCCCGTTGTTTGTCTCTAGTCTCTGATGTGCAGGATTATTTTCCCTGCATGTGTCCTGCTTTCCATCAACTGATGTGCTGTGACTGCATCCCCAAGCTCGAATTCTTGTATGCTCGGAAAATGAATAGCTCCATTGGCTACCAAATCGATGACTTGATCAGCAATGTGTTTCAAAGCCTCCGGTCGTTTTTTTCGTGTCGTACCCAAGCTGAAACCAAGCAGTGACCGGCAGCTGGCATGTACATCTGATGTTTTGATCATGCCAGGTGTACCGCTGGCATTCCCGTAATTTATTAATCTTCCGTAAGGAGCAAGACAGCGAAAGCTCTCTTCCATTATAGAGCCGGCAAGCGAGTCCAAGATAAGATCTGCCCCTGCTCCAGCAGTAAGCTCCTGCACCGATTCTATAAGATTATCATAAGTAATACAATGATCGGCGCCCAGTTCCATTGGTAACGCTGCTTTTTGTTTGTTGCTGACAGCAGCTATTATTTTGCCGGCACCCAGCTCTTTTGCAAGCTGTATCAATGTCAGGCCAGTCCCGCCTGATGCTGCATGGATTACGACGGTTTCCCCCTCTTCCAATCTGCCAACGTTACTCAGCAGCATAAAAGATAAAAAGGAAGGAACAGGACAAGCAGCAGCGATAGCTGTATCAACATGATCTGCTATCGGATAGACCAGCATGGCATCAGCTACACTGTATTCCGCATAAGCACCATTTTTCACGAACGCGACGACGCGGTCTCCAACACGAAAGTTTGTGACACCTTGACCCAACTTATCGATGATCCCGACTGCATCCAGCCCGAGTATACCGGGAATCCCAGAGCCTTTTGTTCCTTTTCGCTTTTTGATATCGGCAAAATGGACACTTGCTTTCAAAACTTTTATCCTCACTTCACCCGCAGATGGTTCCGGTACAGCTACATCTTTGTATTCCAGCACTTCCGGACCGCCTGTTACTGCTGCTGTAATTGCTCGCATAAATCAGCCTCCTATAGATGGGATATGGATGTACCAGTCATAATCAATGATTCTTCGCATATTTTATCATATTGCGGCAGTGTTTCGTTCCATAACTCTCGCGAAAAGGGGCTGTGTCATGAATCAGGTCAATATGAATGATGTGAAGATGGCTATCGAGAAGCGCATCAGAAAGCTTGAAGAGCTTCAGCAGAAGGATGGTTCTTGGCGTATGTGCTTTGAAGGAGCGATTCTGACAGATTGCTTTTATATGTTCACCTTCACTTCCTTCGGGAAAGAGCCGGATACTGTAGAAAAACTGAAAGCACAGTTATTAAAAAAGCAACGTGACGATGGCAGCTGGGCAGCATACCCCGGTGAGAGAAACGGCAATCTTTCGGCTACTGTCTTGGCTTATGCTGCACTTCGTTTTACAGGGGTCCCAGCTAAAGAGTTACGCACTTCAGAACGCTTTATCAGCACTAATGGCGGTATCAATAAAGCCCATTTCATGATCCGCTTCATGCTTGCGATACACGGAATGGTGCCATGGCCCCACTTTTTGAAATTCCCAATGACCGCCCTGCTTGTTCCGACCACATTCCCGATTAATTTCTTCCAATTCAGCTCTTATGCGAGAATCCACTTTGTCCCGATGCTGATATTGCTGAATAAAAAGTTCAAGCGAATCAGCAAGCATAGCGTCCAGCTTGAACATCTGCTTTATGAAGATGAGTGGGATGATCTAAACGATATGCGCGCACCATTTCAATCCATCACAGATGAATGGAGCCGGCTTTCGCGCCTGCCAGCACGTCTCCATCGTGCAGGTTATTCGTATGCACAAACATATATGCAGGAAAGAACGGAGTCGGATGGAACACTTTACAGTTATGCCAGCGCCACCTTCTTCATGATCTATGCCTATCTGGCGCTCGGTTATGAAGAAAATAACCCGAAAATACAGCAGGCGCTGGAAGGCATACATGGTCTTGTCAACGAAAATTGCAATGGCATCCATGTGGAAAACTCCACATCGACGGTATGGGATACAGCCCTGCTAAGTCATGCACTTCAGCAAGCAGGTGTCCCTTTGAAACAAAGGACGATTCAATCGGCGAATCATTACCTCCTCCAACGCCAGCATGTTAAAAAAGCAGATTGGCAAATTCATCAGCCGAAAGCCGAACCTGGCGGCTGGGGATTCTCGGATATCAATACAAATCACCCCGATAACGATGATACCTCCGCTGCACTCCGCGCTATCACCAGACAGGCCCGTGAAGAGTCTTCCAGCAGGCGAGCATGGAAAAGAGGAACAGACTATTTGCTGGCGATGCAAAATAAAGACGGTGGCTGGGCTGCATTCGAGAAAGATACCGACTGGTGGATACTAGGAAAGCTGCCGATTGAAAATGCGGAAGATGCGGCCATTGACCCGTCTACGGCTGATCTGACTGGGAGAGTCATGGAATTCCTGGGAACTTACGCTAGTCTGAAAAAAGATCATGGCAGTATCAAAAAAGCTGTCCGCTGGCTCCATAAGCAACAGCAGCTGAATGGGTCGTGGTATGGAAGGTGGGGTGTTTGTTATTTGTATGGAACGTGGGCTGCATTGTCCGGTCTTGCAGCAGTCGGTGTAGAACCGACAACAAAATCGGTGAAAAGGGCTGTAGCTTGGCTGAAAGCCGTCCAGCACGAGGATGGAGGCTGGGGAGAATCCTGCCGAAGTGCAGAAGTAGGAACGTATGTCGATTTATCGATCAGTACTGTCGTTCAAACTGCTTGGGCCGTCGATGCCCTGATTGCCAGCGGAGAACAGGAGAGCGAAGAAGTGCAGCGAGGGATCCGTTTTTTGCTGACAGACCCTCTGCTGCAAGCCTCAATCGACTACCCGACCGGTATCGGTCTGCCCGGACAATTTTATATCCGCTATGAAAGCTATCCTTATATCTTTCCGCTGCTTGCACTGAGCCATTACCGAATCAAGGCAAAGTCTTAACCAATACTTTTGACCATACCGCCATCCACGACGAAAGCTTGGCCGGTAATATATGAATTTGCTGAAGAACAAAGGAAAACAGCCATCTTGGCAAATTCCTCCGGAGTTCCATATCTTCCCAACGGAATGGCTGCTTGACTTTCTTTCTGAACATCCTTCAAACTTCTGCCTTGCAGATCAGCCGCCTTCTGATCAAGCTGATCGACTCGATCGGTGTGGATTTTTCCAGGACCAAGTGTGTTGATCAAAATATTATCAGGAGCCAGTTCCAGGGAAAGAGATTTTGCCAAGCCAACGATCCCGGCGCGGAATGTATTGGACAATAACAAATTATCGATTGTCTGCTTGATGGAGGATGAAGCGATATTAAGGATATGGCCGCCTCCATTTTCCTTCATGATCGGAGCCGCCGCCCGTATGAAACGCACGAAACTTAATAGGTTCAATTCGAAAGCATCCTGCCAGTCTTCATCGCCGAAATCCAACAGCTTCCCAGCAGGCGGTCCGCCAGCATTATTGATAAGTATATCGATTGAACCAATATGCTGCGCAGCTGTTTCCACTGCACGCGAAATATCTTTCGCATCCGTAATATCACAAACCGAATAAAAAACATTTTCATTACCGGATTCTTTGATGATGTCGCTTCTTGTCTGTTTCAGCGCTTGTTCATCCCGGCTGACGATATGGACGGTGGCACCTTCTTTAGCTAACTGCATGGCTGTCGCTTTTCCAAGCCCTTTGCTGGCAGCTGCAACCAGCGCTGTCTTCCCTGTCAATCCTAAATCCATATGATCACTCCTTACTCTGCTGCTTTGGCGATTTTACTCCTGATCCAGCGAGCTGCTGTATCTTCCGGGATTTCGTATGTACCGCCTTCGCGAAGCAGTTGGTTTTTGTACATCGTCTGGACGAGCATGATTACTTTCATCTGCTGTCACTCCTTCCTGGCTTTCATTATACACCGAAGCCGCCGTGCTGGCAGGCTCGGCGGCTTGTTCATAACAATACGGTATAATTTCGGTGCACGACGGCTTTATGCCATACCGAAGACGGCCCGGTTTCACGATTTACAAGCATTTCCCGAAGATCCGCAGATGAAATATCACTGATGCCGCGGGCAATTGTATCTCCATCTGTTGTCCTGATGTCGACGACAGCAGAGGCGGAAAAAGTACCTTGCACCTCAGTTACACCGATCGGAAGCAAACTTTTCCCATGCTGCAGCAAAGCCTCTGCGGCTCCTGTATCAACTGTAAGGCTGC
This sequence comes from Terribacillus jepli, assembly GCF_047228925.1. Classification (NCBI taxonomy): domain Bacteria; kingdom Bacillati; phylum Bacillota; class Bacilli; order Caryophanales; family Bacillaceae; genus Terribacillus; species Terribacillus jepli. The sequence goes on from NZ_JBFEGH010000004.1 coordinate 145,107, forward strand.
CGGTCGCTCTGGCATGATGCGTGAGCCATTGTTTGGTTTTGCGCTGTACTTCGGACGCTTCATCGCCGATATACGTACCAGCGCCATTGCCTCGGGAAATCTCGAGCAAATTTGATGTTTCATTTGTCGTGCCGATGAAAACTGGTACACCCAACTCAAGTGCAGTCTGAGCTGCCAGCACTTTTGAATACATGCCTCCCGTCCCTACCTTGGAACCAGATGTCTGTTCGATGCTAGCCTGCATCTCGGGAGGAATCGCATCCAGACGCTGATATCGTTTCGCATCGGGGTATGTGTTGGGATTTTTGTCGTAAATCCCATCCACATCCGTGATCAATATAAGCAAATCAGCTTTAACAAGTCCGCTTACATAAGCCGAAAGCATATCATTATCACCAAATGTAAGCTCTCGGATGGATACGGAGTCATTTTCGTTGATGATCGGGATGATATTACGCTTTAGCAGCTCCTGCAGCGTATTGTAGCTGTTATGATATTGATCGGCATTCGTGAACACATCGCGTGTCAAAAGCAGCTGCGCACATTTCATATCATATTTGCCGAATGCTTCCGTGTATGCTTGGACGAGCAAGCCTTGTCCGATGGCAGCAGCAGCTTGCTTCCCTTCGATTGTCACAGGCCTTGACGGGTATCCAAGCTGGCGGAATCCAGCTGCCACCGCCCCAGATGACACAAGAATGACTTCATATCCTTCCTTGATCAAAGCTGCGATCTGATCCGCATGCTGGCGAATTTTCGCATCACTCATCCCGCCGCCTTGTTCCGACAGCATGCTGCTGCCTATTTTTACGATTATTCTCTTCATTGATCATTCACCTTTTCGTCTGACAACTCATTTTAGTAACGATTATATAGCAAAACAGAAGCAGCTCCTAGTTTATTAATAAAAAACTTCATAGAATAACGCACTAGTTTGAACGGGATATGGTTTTCCAATGATGTATCCCTTTAAAAAAGCTTGATTTTTTCACGAAAAAATATACAATGAAGCTAACTGAATATTTGAATGCTTTCTAGGGTTCCGCAGCTGCGGTTGGTCTGGTCCGAGAGAAAGCCCACAGTATTCACTGTGCCACGGAAGGATAAAAGCCTGGGAGAAACTAGTTATAGTTACTCCCGGGCTTTTTTGTTTTCTTGGCTACCATAACATTCGGAGGTGGATCGTATGAACAAACATTGGTTCATGGTCATCGTGGCGGCTGTATTCGAGGTTTTATGGGTGATTGGACTAAAACATGCAAGTGGTGTACTGGAATGGATCGGCACGGTTATCGCTATCGTGATCAGTTTCTATTTGATGATCAGAGCTGGACGTTACATTCCGGTCGGTACCGTTTATGCAGTATTCGTAGGGTTAGGAACTGCTGGGACTTTCTTTTCCGAAATCATTTTTTTCGGTCAAGAATTTGTCCTTAACAAATTCTTGTTAGTTGTCTTATTACTTGTAGGCGTTATTGGTTTGAAGCTTGTTACAAAAGATAAAGAAACCGAAGGAGCTGATCAATGATGGCTTGGACTTCTTTGATTTTAGCCGGGTTGTTTGAAATGTTTGGAGTGGCAATGATAAACAAACTGCACAAGGACAAGAATTGGAAGTCAGTTGCATTATTAATCATAGGCTTTGGAGCCAGCTTCCTTTTCCTTTCTTACTCTATGGAAACTTTACCCATGGGTACTGCCTATGCCGTGTGGACAGGAATTGGAGCGTCCGGAGGAGCAATCGTAGGGATGTTATTATATAACGAACCGAAAGATTGGAAACGGATCATATTCATAGCTATGGTGCTAGGAGCAGCAGTGGGTCTGAAGCTGGTTTCATGAGAATGCTCATCAAAAAAGGACAGCACCTCCTGAATGTAACGTTTAGGGGTGCTGTATACTATATGCCCTTATGACTAGGCTCTATCCTTCGTCATTTGATGAAAGTCCAACTCATTCGACCTCGACTGTCCAGCCGAATGTATCGTCTGCCTCGCCCTTTTGGATGCCGACGATTGTATCATAGACTCTTTTGGCAACCTCACCGGTCACGCCATTGTTGATTTCGTATGTTTCGCCTTCATAGAACAGTTTTCCGACGGGCGAGATGACTGCTGCTGTCCCAGTGCCGAATATTTCTTCAAGTTTGCCTGTCTTTTGCGCCTGAACCACTTCAGCAATCGTAACACGTCGTTCAGTTACAGGGTATCCCCAATGCTTCAATAGATGAAGGACACTATCGCGTGTGACACCTTGCAGGATGCTGCCGTTCAGCTGCGGTGTAACGATTTCGCCGTCGATTTTGAAGAATACGTTCATACTTCCGACTTCCTCGACATATTTCTTCTCCACTCCATCGAGCCAAAGAACCTGGGAATACCCGGATTCCGCTGCCACTTCCTGCGCTTTCAAGCTGGCAGCATAGTTACCGCCGGTTTTCGCATCACCAGTACCACCTTTGACTGCACGTACATAGTCATTCTCCACTGCGATGCTTACCGGGTTGAGACCTTCTTTGTAGTAAGCGCCCACAGGGGACAGAATGATGATGAACTTGTAGCTGATGGATGCAGCTACGCCAAGGAACGGTTCCGTCGAGATGATGAATGGACGGATATAGAGTGATGTTCCTTCGGCAGTCGGGATCCAATCCTTCTCGACCGAAATAAGCTGTCGCAATGCTTCCAATGCCAGTTCTTCATCCAAACGCGGAATGCATAATCTGTCATTCGAACGGTTCATACGTTCGAAGTTTTTGTCCGGACGGAACAGCAAAACTTTTCCTTCTTTCGTCACATAGGCTTTCAAGCCTTCAAAAACAGTCTGGCCATAGTGGAAACACATGGCTGCCGGACTGAGTTCAAGTGGTGCATATGGTACGATCTGCGGATCATGCCAACCTGCTTCGGCTGTATAATCCATTGTGAACATATGGTCCGTGAACACCTTTCCGAATTGAAGCGTGCTTGCTTCCGGTTTCTCTTTTAAATTTTCGCTGCGTGTAAATGCAAAGGTTTGTTGTTTCAAAGCTAGGACTCCCTGTCATTTTAGATTTTCTTTTTCTTTAAATTGTACCTAATGATAGAATATTGCGACAACAATATCTTATCAACAGATTATAAAGGAGATTACAGACAGATTCAACCTAAAATTTTAACAAAATCACTTTCTATATGTTACGATGGAGAAAGATCAGGGAAAAGAAGAACAGATACATAAAGGAGGGACGGCAAATGGAAACGGGTACAATCATGTGGATCATCTGCGGCATCATCGTAATCGGCGCTCTTGCAGTCGCTGCAGTCATGATCATGAAAGCTGTAAAGTCAATGCTTGCAACGAAGAATAAAATCAATAAGACGATGGCACCAATGCAAGCGGACATGCAGACGATCAAACAAGAGCAGACAGTCCTGCAGCAGCATCAAAAAGATATTCAGGAAAACGTCCAATCCATCACGGAAGGCACAAAGACAGTCATCTCTTCGGTCAAACAAGCGCCTTCAGCATTGAAACAGCAATTCAAGCAAACACAATATGGAAACAAATAACCAGCAGTCACTTGACTGCTGGTTTCTTTATGCTTCTGTCAGTTCATTCAATTGACGCAAAATACCTTCTGCCTGCTCCATGGCCCCTTTCACATCCGTGAGCTCAGCTGAAAACCGTTTGATACTTTCCTCTGTACGGCTGCTGATCTGTTCATTGCTCTGGGAATGCGTCATGATGTTTTCGAATTTACTTGTGACATCCCCAAGCTGCACCGTACCGCTGGAAATCAAATCTTCCGCCGTTGCCATGTACTTGCTAACATTGCTGATTTGAGCGTAAGTATCTTGAATAAGCGATGCGACATCGGAGACAGATGTTTTCGTCTCTTCTGCTAGTTTCCGGACTTCACTTGCGACAACAGCAAAGCCTTTCCCCTGCTCGCCAGCCCGAGCCGATTCAATCGAAGCATTAAGGGACAGCAGATTTGTCTGCTCGGCAATACCTTCGACCAGACTTACAATGCTGCCGATTTTTGCCGCTGCTTGCTCCAAAGCGGTTAGTTCTTGCTGCACCATCTTCATCTGCTCTCCGATGCGCTGCATCCGCTCCTGTTGGGATGCAAGTCCTGTTTGTCCTTCCTCAGAGTGACTCACTACTTCTTTTGCTGTATGTTTCGTTTCATTACTCTGCTCCGTCAGTGTTGCCGAGAATGCGACCAGCCCTTCTACAGCTCGGTTCACCTGTATGAATATGCTTGTAAGGCTCTCGGAAGTAACTTGAATACGCTCATGCAGCTTATCTTGCGTTGTAATATGTTCAATATGTACTCGTTCATGTTCTGTATTGTAAGCATCCAATACAATTTGCTGTTCGATATTGAAAATTTTCGTCGTAGCCAGAACTGCTGTACGATAAGCACGGAAGTCAGTAATATGCTTTTCGTAAATGGACAGCATCTGCTGCAGAAGATCTTGGAAAGCTCCCATATACCATTTCGGTTCCAAGCCGATTTTGGCATGAATCAAAGCGATTCGTTTGCGTTTCTCCACATAGTCTCCGTCTACTTTGCCATCAAACATTTCCTCGATATGCCGCTTCAATGTTTGCTTCAGTCTGTCAACGGAGCTATTTTTTTCGATGATTGCAAGCAAATTACCTTGATTTGTAATGTTATGATAAAAACGACTCACAATATTGTCGATTTCCTGATAAACTAGCGGTTGCATATTGATCAAGATACGCAAATCCTCTGCCGTCAAATGGATCATATCCAGTTGCTTCCTGAGCTCGCCACCGATTTGCATTACTACTTTGGCTTCTTTTGTTTGATTTGCATGTTCCTCGGTTTCATTATTTCTCTCTTTTTTTCGTTTTAATAACATTCTGGTCCTCCTTATTGAATCCCCCATTTCTACATTATCGGTTGAACAGCAGAAAAATCAAGGTGTCCTTCCAAAATACTGGCAGGATTTCTCACAAGTTGCTGGCTCCGTAACCTTTTTCAGGACATAATAAAAGCAGAACTTCCGTCAGGCGGAAATTCTGCTTCATGATTAAGGTAAAACTGTCTCACCCATAAGCTTTAGATCAACTTGTTTGGCCACGTCTCTGCCTTCGTTGATTGCCCAAACGATCAGACTTTGTCCTCGGCGGGCATCGCCGGCAGCGAATACGTTCTCGACATTCGTACGATAGTCTCCGTAAGCTGCTTCGACGCGTTTGTTTGGCGTAACATTGACACCGAATTCAGTCAGAAGCGGCGTTTCGGTACCTTCGAAGCCGATAGCGATCAATACGAGCTCAGCAGGCCATACTTTTTCGGATCCTTCAACTTCCTGGTAGACGAACATGCCTTGTTCATTACGGACTTTCTGCATATCGATCGTATGCAATTCTTTTAGGTTTCCTTGCTCATCCTTGACGAATTTCGTTGTCTGGATGGAGTATTGACGCGGGTCTTTGCCATAGACCGCTTTTGCTTCTTTGTGCGCATATTCCAAACCGAATACATGCGGATATTCCGGCCACTGGTTATCAGCACTTCGAGCAAGCGGCAGCTGTGGATGTTTACCAAATTGCGTAACGCTTTTCGCCCCTTGGCGGACAGCCGTTGCGATACAATCTGCACCAGTATCCCCGCCGCCGATGACGATGACATCTTTACCGGCAGCATCGAACTCAGGCTGAATGGTTTGTTTGTCATCAAGCAGCGCCTTCGTGGAAGCTGTCAGATAATCCATTGCGATGTGGATGCCTTTGGCTTCCCTTCCTTTGATGACAAGATCGCGCTGTTTCTGTGCACCCGTGCAAAGGATGACCGCATCATACTGTTCGCGAAGCTCCTCAGCAAGGATATCCTTGCCGATTTCTGTGTTCAGGATAAAATCGATACCTTCCTGGCGCAATAAATTGACACGGCGCTCGACGACTTCTTTTTCAAGCTTCATATTCGGAATACCATACATTAGCAAACCACCGGCACGATCAGCACGCTCGTAAACCGTTACGGAGTGCCCGGCTTGGTTCAGCTGATCTGCGCTTGCAAGGCCTGCTGGACCGGAACCGATGATGGCTATCTTTTTGCCAGTCCGTTTCTTCGGGATACGCGGTGTGATCCAGCCATTTTCAAAGCCTTTATCGATGATGGCCCGCTCAATATTCTTGATGGTCACTGCCGGGTCACTGATTGCCACCGTACAGGAACCTTCACAAGGTGCCGGGCAGACACGGCCTGTGAATTCCGGGAAGTTATTGGTCAGCATCAATCTCTCCAATGCTTCTTTCCATTTCCCCTTATACACCAGGTCATTCCACTCCGGAATCAGATTGTAAATCGGACAGCCGGATGTAGCACCGCCGATTTCCATGCCGATATGACAGAACGGTGTACCGCAGTCCATGCAGCGAGCTCCTTGTGTCTTCAGCGTAGCATCAGAGAAAGGAGCGGCGTATTCGTTCCAGTCCCCGGTGCGCGTTTTCGGATCGCGTTCAGTTGCTTCTTCTCTTTTGTAGTCGATAAAACCGGTTGCTTTCCCCATACTTCCACCTCTTTCTTAATGTACAGCTGCTGGTTTCTCGGATTCTTTCACTGGCTGCGGCTGCTGATTCTTTAATACAAATGCCTCCATGGCCGCTTCCTCCTGAGAAAGTCCAAGTTCACGCTGTGCATCGATTTGATGCATCATGCTGCGGTAATCAATTGGAATCACTTTCACGAAGTAAGCTAGCTCCGTTTCCCAGTTTTCCAGGATGAAGGACGCTTTTTCACTTTCCGTGTAAACAGCATGCTTCTCGATCATACTCCGAAGCTCTGCAATTTCTTTTTTATCGGTTAACTGTTCAAAATCGATCATTTCCGTATTGCAAAGCTGTTTGAATGCTTCACGATTTGCAGTGTGGACATAAGCGATGCCGCCGGACATTCCGGCTGCAAAGTTTTTACCCACTTCACCGAGTATGACAACCTTACCGCCTGTCATATATTCACAGCCATGCTCCCCGATTCCTTCCACAACTGCTGTCGCGCCGCTATTGCGCACAGCGAATCGCTCACCAGCCATACCGTTGATATAAGCTTCGCCTGAAGTAGCTCCATACAGCGCCACGTTTCCAGCGATTACTTGATGGGCGGCGGATGCTTGGAATTCAGCTGGTTTTTTGACGATCAGTTTTGCCCCGGATAAGCCTTTGCCGATATAGTCATTGGCATCTCCTGTCACCTTCAGGGTCATTCCTTTCGGTGTAAAAGCACCAAAGCTCTGTCCCGCTGAACCGTTAAACTGGAGGTTCACGGAATCTTCCGCAAGACCTGCCTCGGCAAATTTCTTGCTGATCTCGCTGCCTGCAAGCGTTCCAGCCACGCGATTGATATTGCGGATCGGCAGTTCCAGATTCACTTTTCCTTTGCCAGCAAGTGCTGTTTCCAGCTGCGGCAGGATGTCTGTCGTATCCAATGCGATATCAATCTTATGGTTCTGCGGCGTACTGTAAGTCCGCGGTCCATCGATTTGATGAAGCAGTCTGCTCAGATCAAGCTGTCCTGCTTTCCAATGCGATTTTGCTCGTTCGGAAACTTCCAGTACATCGGTACGGCCGACCATTTCCTCCATCGTGCGGAAACCGAGTTCTGCCATGATTTCCCGTACTTCCTGTGCAATGAATGTCATGAAGTTGACGACATGATCAGGATCACCCATGAATTTCTTGCGCAGCTCTGGGTTTTGCGTCGCGATGCCGACAGGGCAAGTATCGATATGGCAGACACGCATCATGACACAGCCCAAGACTACCAATGGAGCTGTTGCAAAGCCGTACTCTTCCGCCCCAAGCAATGCTGCCATGACGACATCACGGCCAGTCATCAATTTACCGTCGGTTTCCAAACGGACGCGGTCTCGCAAGCCATTCAGCATTAGCGTCTGGTGTGCTTCTGCCAGTCCGATCTCCCATGGAAGACCAGCGTGCTTGATACTTGTTTTCGGAGATGCCCCTGTGCCGCCATCGTAACCACTGATGACGATAACGTCAGCAGCACCTTTGGCTACGCCGGCTGCAATCGTACCGACGCCGCCTTTGGCAACCAATTTAACGCTGATTCTTGCATCGCTATTGGCATTCTTCAAATCGTGGATCAGTTGCGCCAAATCCTCGATACTGTATATATCGTGATGCGGAGGTGGAGAAATCAAACCGACACCTGGAGTCGATTTTCGAACGTCCGCAACCCATGGATACACTTTCTTGCCTGGCAGCTGTCCGCCTTCCCCAGGTTTTGCTCCTTGTGCCACTTTGATTTGCAGCTCATTTGCCTGCACAAGATAAGAGCTCATGACACCGAAACGGCCGGAAGCAATTTGCTTGATGGCACTGCGACGATAATCCCCGTTTTCATCCGGTGTATAGCGCTTAGCGTTTTCGCCACCCTCACCACTGTTACTTTTTCCGCCTAAACGGTTCATTGCAATGGCTAATGCTTCATGCGCTTCTTCACTGATGGATCCGAAGGACATTGCTCCTGTTTTGAAGCGGGTCACGATGCTTTCCACCGATTCGACTTCTTCAAGCGGAATCGCCTTCGTTTTCTTGAAATCAAATAAGTTGCGAAGGAAGCCAAGTCGTTCTTGATCGGCAGCTTCGGTATATTCTTTGAACAAATCATAATTATTGCGACGGCATGCCCATTGCAGCGTATGGATCGTTTTCGGGTTGAACGCATGATGTTCCCCGTTTTTGCGCCATTGGTAGTCACTGCCTGTTTCAAGGGCTGTTGTTTGTGATTTATAAGCCTCTTGGTGGCGTTTTTTCGCTTCTAGAGCAATCGTGTTCAAATCAATTCCATCCACTTGGGATGTTGTTCCGGTGAAATACTTGGAAATGACTTGATGGCTGATCCCGACTGCTTCAAAGATTTGTGCCCCACGGTAGCTCTGGACAGTACTGATCCCCATTTTGGACATGACCTTGACGACGCCTTCGGTCATTGCGGCGGCATATTGTCTGATGGCGTCAGGATATGACAATGCAATATCACCATTTTCGATTGCTTCCTTCACTGTTGCATACGCTAGATAAGGATGGATGGCATCTGCACCATAGCCAAGAAGTGTAGCAACATGATGCACTTCCCTCACTTCCCCGGCAGAAGCGATCAAACTGACTTTCGTCCGAAGGCCCTTGCGGACAAGATGCTGATGCAAACCGCTCACAGCAAGCAGCGACGGGACCGGTACATAAATATCGGACATGAGTCGGTCTGTCAGCACAAGAACGCTGACCCCTTTGCTGATTGCTTCTTCCGCTTCCTGGAAAATGCGCTGCATGCTTTTCTTCAGATCTTCCCCGAATAATGTGTGGATCTCCTGCAGCTTGAAATCACCGCTTTTATCAGACACCAGCTGTTCCAGCTGATTATTTGTAATGACAGGTGATGCCAATTTGATCCGCCGGCAATTTGTTTCATCCGGATGCAGCAGATTGCCCTCTTTTCCGAGATAAGAAAGCGTACTTGTGACGATTTGCTCCCGATACGCATCAATTGGCGGGTTCGTTACTTGGGCGAATAGCTGTTTGAAATAATTGAACAATGATTGCGGCCGATCAGACAGCACGGAAAGTGGCGTGTCATTCCCCATCGCTCCGATCGGGTCTTTGCCTTCCGATACAAGCGGAACAAGATACTTCTTCACATCTTCATAGGTGTAGCCGAAAGCTTTCTGTCGCGTGACAAGGTCCTCGATAGCACTATCATCCGAAACCGTCCGGTCGTGAAGTTCCACGATATTCTCATCCAGCCACTTTTGATAGGGCTGTTCCGCAGCCATTTCCCGCTTGATTTCCCCGTCAGGGATCAGACGGCCTTGCTCCATATCCAATAGCAGCATTTTGCCAGGGCTGAGTCGATCTTTAAGCAGGACATTTTCTTCTTCGACATCAATGACGCCTACTTCAGAGGAGAGGATAAGATGATCATCTTTCGTCACATAATAGCGGCCTGGACGCAAACCATTACGGTCAAGGACTGCTCCGATTTGTTTTCCGTTCGTGAATGAAATGGCTGTCGGTCCGTCCCATGGCTCCATCAATGTGCTATGATAAGCATAAAATGCACGTTTTTCTTTATTCATGTATGGGTTCTTATCCCATGGTTCCGGAATCATCATCATGGCGGCGTGAGCCGGTTTGCGACCCGCAAGCACGAAGAATTCAAAAGCATTATCCATGATGGAGGAATCACTTCCGTCCGTATCAAGGATCGGCAGGATTTTCGCAGTGTCCTTACCGAAAGCTTTGGAAACCAGTTGCTTCTGACGGGCGCGCATCCAGTTGACATTCCCTTGCAGTGTATTGATTTCTCCATTATGGATGAGATAACGGTTTGGATGGGCACGTTCCCAGCTAGGGAATGTATTTGTACTGAAACGGGAGTGCACAAGTGCAAAGGCACTTTCAAAAAGCGGATCTTTAAGATCGAGATAGAACTGATCCACTTGCGCAGAAGTCAGCATCCCTTTGTAGACGATCGTTTCACTGGAAAAGCTTGCGAAATACAGATGCTGCTGCATTTGTTTTGCTTCGTTTTCCGCTTGCTTGCGAATCACGTACAGCTTGCGCTCGAATGGGAGTCCTTTTTCAGTCTGTTTCCCGATACCGACGAATAGCTGACGGACAAAAGGCTTCACATCGCGTGCCATCGTGCCGATGTGCGTGTCATCGACAGGTACAGTGCGCCAGCCGATTACGTGCTGCCCTTCCGCTTCCACAAGCGCGCTGATCTTGTTTTCCAATTCTTCTTGCTGTGCATCCTGTGTGTTGAAGAAGATCATGGCAACGCCGTAAAGCCCGGCTTCAGGTAAAGAAAATTCCGTCTTTTCGGAAAAATAACGGTGTGGAAGCTGTACCATGATCCCTGCTCCGTCCCCTGATGCGGGATCGCTTCCTTGACCGCCACGGTGATCCAGCTGACATAATAGCTGCAATCCTTTTTGAACGATATAATGGGCGGCTTTCCCCTTCATATGCGCGTACAAGCCGATACCGCATGCATCGTGCTCGAATTCCGGGCGATAAAGGCCTTGTGCTTTTGGTAGAAAATGAAATGCCATTATTAATCCCTCACTCTCTGTCTCGAAACCGACATGTTGTCTTATAGAACATTGTAGGTTTTCTGATTGATCGAAACAATATATAATTTAGATAGAATCAATCTCATTTTGAGATGGAACGGGGGATTACTGCATGGAATTACGTCAACTGCGCTATTTTATCGAGGTTGCCAAGCGGGAGCATATGTCGGAAGCAGCCGAATATTTGCTTGTCGCTCAGTCTGCCATCAGCCGTCAAATCAGTAATTTGGAAGATGAACTTGGAGTGGACCTGTTCGAACGCGAAGGAAGAAATGTCAAGCTGACCAAAATCGGCCGTACATTCCTTTCCCATATCGAGACAGCCATGCAGGCAATCGATTATGCGAAAAAGCAAATCGATGAGCATTTGGATCCGGAGCGCGGGTCGGTGAAGATTGGCTTTCCGACCAGCCTGGCTGGCCAGCTGCTGCCAACGGTCATCTACTCATTCAAGGAAGCCTACCCGAATATCCAGTTTCAGCTGAGACAGGGTACGTATCAATTTCTGATTGAACAAGTATCCCGGGGCGATATTGACATCGCCTTTATCGGCCCTGTTCCTAGGGATCATGATCGTATTGATGGCGAAATCCTCTTTACCGAGAGCTTTTCCGCACTCGTTCCAGTCGCACACAGATTCGCCGAACGGGAGCAACTGCAGCTGAAAGACTTACAGAGTGAGCAGTTCGTCCTTTTCCCGGAAGGCTACAAACTGCGGCAGCTTGTAATGGATGGCTGCAAAAAAGCGGGGTTTGAACCGACTGTATCGTCTGAGGGCGAAGATTTGGATGCTATCAAAGGGCTTGTTGCAGCCGGTATCGGCATCAGCATTTTGCCGGAAAGTACATTCTATGATGCTACGCCCCGGCTGACAACAAAAATACCCATCACCTTCCCGGAAGTCAGGAGATCTGTTGGTATCATCATGCCTAAGGAAAGACAAGTGGCGCCCTCCGAACGTTTATTTTATGAATTTGTGCGGGATTTCTTTTCCCGTTTGCAGCAATTCAGATGAAAAAAAGCGATTGTGCATTGTGCACAATCGCTCCTTAGTTTGCCAGCTGGTCAGCCGGACGCAATAGACGACTCAGCTTGGTCAGTTCGAATTCCTCAAGCATCGCCTGCTTCTGCTTCTCATCCACTGCCCAGACAGCATCTTCCAAGGAACAGCTGATCGGAACCTCACAATGAATAGCAGCAAGCTTCCTGCTCAAATGCAAGTTGTCCAAGTCTGACTCGATCTTTTTTCTGACGCCATTGGGCAGTTCCGTTAAGTTCTCCAGCAGATTATCGATGTTTTCAAATTGGGTCAGCAGCTTAATCGCTGTCTTTTCACCGATTCCTTTGACACCAGGATAGTTATCCGAACTGTCCCCCATCAAACCTTTCATATCGATGATTTGTGCTGGTGTCAGGCCCTTTTGTTCCAAGAATGTGGCTTCCTGGAATACTTCATAGTTGCCCTCGCCTTTACGCATGATGGCAACATCGACATTCGGACGGACAAGCTGCAGCATATCCTGATCACCGGTAACTATCGTCACTTGATGTCCTTCTTCTGCATAAAGACATGCCAATGTCCCGATGCAGTCATCTGCTTCATAGTTTTTGAGTCCGATATTCGGGATGCCATATCCAGCTGCGACCTGTTTGACTGCTTCGAATTGCGGAATCAGTTCAACAGGCGGTGCTTCACGATTACCTTTGTACGTATCCAGCATCTCGCTGCGGAATGTTTTCGAACCCATATCCCAGCAGGCCGCAACATGCGTCGGTCCAAAATGATCGACAGCCGCGGACAAATGCCGGATAAAGCCATGCAATCCGTTTGTCGGCATCCCTTTTGAATTGACCATATAATAGTTGCGGTAAGCTGTGGCATGGAATGCACGGAAAAGAATCGCCATGCCATCTATTAATAAAATGTGGTTTTTCATACGTTTCTCATTGTCTCCTTCTTTTCTTTCATCCTCTTATCCAATATTACAAGCTTTTATTTTAACATACTAGTACAACTTATTTATATAGGGTAAAATAAGTCATATTACACCAGGAAGGAGCTATTGAATATGACAACAAACTTTGCCAAAGCAACATTCGCAGGAGGATGCTTCTGGTGTATGGTAAAGCCATTCGATCAATGGGATGGAGTGGAATCGGTCATCTCCGGCTACACAGGAGGCCATGTCGAGAATCCGACATACGAACAAGTGAAAACAGGGACATCAGGACACTATGAAGCTGTCGAAATCACGTATGACCCTACCAAAATAACATACCAGCAAATTCTGGATTTATATTGGCCGCAAATCGACCCCACCGATGCAGGCGGACAATTCCATGACCGCGGCGACCAGTACCGTACAGCCATCTTCTACCATGATGATGTGCAGGAAGAACTAGCCCAATTCTCCAAAAAAGCGTTAGAAGAAAGCGGCAAGTTCAAGCAGCCGATCGTGACGGAAATCCTTCCGGCAGCTGTCTTCTACCCTGCCGAGGACTATCATCAGGACTTCTATAAGAAAGAAAAAGAAGCATATGAAGAAGACCGGGCCAAATCTGGGCGTGATGAATTCATCGATGAGCATTGGAATAAATAAAGGAGCGATTTTTCGCTCCTTGTTTCCAATGCTGAGTTTACATAATAATATTATGGTCTACTTCTTTTTTGATTAGTTCATATGATTTCCATTTCGCTTCCTTATCGTGAATATTCGTGATCAGCATGAACTCGTCCGCTTGATAAAGTTCCTGCAGTCTTTCCAGCTCCATCCTGACTTGCTCAGGTGTTCCAATGACGCAGCGTTTGCGGTTTTGCCGAATTGTTTCTCTATCCGTTTCTGTAAGCTGGCGTTTTGCTATAAGCTCAGGCGACGGAACTTGTGTATCGCGCCCTTTCCCGACGCTCAGCAGCCAATGATCCTGACTCTCCGCCAACGCTTCCGCCTGTTCTTTTGTTTCCGCACAGACAACGAAGATACAAACAATGCCATATGGTTTCTCCCTCATGACCGATGGACGAAATGCTTCCTTATATATAGGCATCGCTTTCGGCTTAGCTGGACTGATGAAGTGACCGAACACATAACCGATCCCCAATTCACCTGCCCGCTTGGCACTTCCTTCTGATAAACCAAGCACCCATAATGGAGCAGGCTCTTTAACACGCGGGGATGCTTTCACCGAACGATAAGGGTGCTCACGCGGCAGTGTGTTAGATAGAAAGCCTTGGAGTTCCTCCAGCTTCCTCGGAAATTCTCCCATGCCGCTTTCTGCTCCATCCGCCAAGGCATTTCTCGTCTGTTCATTACCGCCCGGGGAACGCCCGACTCCAAGATCCACTCGTCCAGGAAAAAAACCTGCCAATGTATGAAAGGTTTCCGCTACCTTCAACGGGCTGTATTGAGGCAATAATACCCCGCCTGTTCCAACTTTAATTGTATTGGTCGCACTCGCAATCCGCGTCGCCATGATTTCTGGTGCAACACTGACTAGACCATTTGTATTATGATGCTCTGCAAACCAGTAACGCTCATAGCCCAATCTTTCTGCATGCTGGGCAAGTTCTATGCTTTCCTGCAATGCATCTTCCGGCGTACTTCCCCTCCTTATCGGTGCCTGATCCAATATGCTGAGCTTCATGCGCCCACCTCTTCTCTGATCTTCTCATTTTTATTTTAGGGAAAGTGATGGGAAGCATACAAGGTATTCGCTCAGCAACGCCAAAAGTACTTTCTAAGGGAGACGCCTAAATCATGAGATTGACTCACTTTAATAATTTTCGTTCTAAAGTATCCTCTATCAAGGACCAGGCTTCATGACAGCTGGGAGCTGTGATAAACGGTTTAAATCCATAGTTTAGGTACATATTAACCGCTTGGTAACTTGTTGTTTGCGAAGTGAGATAGGCCTTTGAGTGATAGTTTGCCAAGATATTCATTGCTGCACTCAGTAAAGGTTTGGATAGTTTTTTTCCTTGATATGCAGGAACAATTCCTACCCAATGGATTCTCCCTAAAATTTCTCCATCGTCTTTTAAGCTGCCATACCATGCCGTTGTGGTTCCAATCACTTCTCCATGTTCATTTTCGATGAACACACATCTATTCATCATTTCATCAATATATGTTCCAAATTCTTTATGAAAGTGCTCTAGTGCAGATTCTTTACTATCAAATTCATCTACACTTGCTTCCACACGTGCCCAATGATGTTCGTCACCTTTCTCAAATAATCTGATTCGAAATCCATCAGGAAGTGGGTATTGGGGAATATGCAACAAATCTTCTCTCACCATACGAAGTGGAATTCTTTTCAATTAAAATCATCTCCTTATAAAATTACATGTCTTGTACGCATACGCCTTAAAGTTCGCAGTGATTCACTTTACTAAACCTTGCATTCACTTATGTATTCTACTAAAAAAAGTGCTTAGTCTTTACCAATTCTTCAATAACTGCCCAGAAGTGGCACATCCAGTACCCGGTGCTGCGTTCAGTGACAATTACAATCTCTTCTTTCTACGAATGCGTTTTCATCATTTCATTGCCTTTTACTGAAGTTTTGAAACACATGATGCGTAGTGAAGCTGGTAATTAATTAAGTTTCTCAACGCAAAAAAGTTTCATTAACAAACTATTACCTGCCTCGAAAACAACGCCTTCAACCCCTTGTTGGCAACACAGCGTTCAATTATCGTAAATCCTGCCTTTACAAGGCATCTCATCCATATCCCCAATTGTAAGGGATAACAAGTCTATCAGCTATTCTTCTTGCATGTTTGATGATTATATGAGTGCTGTACTGCGGCAGCAATACCCCGCATGTTCAAACTTTGATTGTATGGAACGCAGTCGCAATCCGCGTCGCCATGATTTCAGTGCGACACTGCCTTTTGTATGATGATGCTCCGCAACCAAGTATAGCTCATAGCCTAATCTTCCTGTATGCCAGGCTAATTCTGCGCTTTCCTGCAATGCCTCTTCCGGCGTGGTTCCCCTTCTTATCCCTGCTTGCACCAATAAGCTGGGCTTCATGCGCCCACTTCTTCTCATCTAATTCTATTTAGCATTGTAGGGAATGAAGGGAAGCATACAAGGTATTCGCTCAGCGATTGTTATAAAGACAAAATCTTAAAAAGGCAGGCCTATTAAGTGAGCAGCACTAATGCTTTTTCATACCATATTCAAATACAAACTTGAATATAAAAACCGCATCCTATATACTTTATTCAAATATTACTTTGAATATGGAGATGACGAAATGGCAAAAGAAACAGCTTTTTGCAATGTTACCTGCCTCCACGAGGATAAAGTGAACCGAGTCAAGGAGAACTTGTCCGATGAACATTTACATGATGTTACCAAGCTATTGAAAGCTGTTGCGGATCAAACACGTATAAAGATCATCTCAGCTTTGTCAATCGAAGAAGAATTATGTGTCTGTGACGTAGCCAATATTCTGGATTGCAGCATTGCCACCACATCCCATCACTTGCGAACGCTGAAAAAAGCTGGACTTACAAGTACAAGAAAAGAAGGCAAAACGGTTTATTATAAGCTTAGCGATCACTATATGGCTGGCTTTATCCTCCAGGCCATTTCACAACAAAAAGAAATAGCACTGTAAAAGGAGAATGCGAAAATGATAAATCAAAGCAAAAAAAGCTCCTGCTGTCAGGGCGCCATTCAGAATCAAAATGATTGCTGCAACACAAACAAGCAAGTTGCTGCAATGTCCACTGCATCTCATGCCGATTCGACTTCAGAAGGAATTAATAACGCTGTCACTGTTGCGGTAAAAGACGAGAAAAAAGAAGATCGCTGCTCGGGGGAGGACCCCGACGAATCGGACAGAGGAAATTCCTGTTCTCCTCCTGACGGTTTCGGGACTGACGAAGCGGCTTGTTGCTCTTCTTCTAAAACCCAAACAGAAACATCTTGCTGTTCTCCCGTTGAAGTGGCCACTGCAGAGATTTCTTGCTGCGTAAATAGTACAGTGAAAGACCTTGATACCCTATCAAAAACAGACACCTTAGCTGGCAGTAACTGCTACACTGCTGATACTTGCAAATCAACCGCAGCGGTACAGCCTAAGGCTCTTTCTAATAGCCCAATCATGACATATAATGTCTCCGGCATGGATTGCGGTGCATGTGCAAAAACAATTGAGAAAGCGGTCCGGAAGCTGCCTGGCGTTCAATCCGTCGAAGTGCAATTTTCCACTGGGAAGATGAAAGCTGCTGCCAAAGAAGCGTCACAACTTACCATCATTCCGAAAACTGTTTCGAAACTTGGCTACAGTGCTGTCGAGCTTCCCGGTAATGGAGAAACATATGAGGTCGAAGGAATGGATTGCGGTGCATGTGCCAAAACGATCGAGAATCATTTACGGAAAATACTTGAAGTCAAACACGTAGAAGTTAACTTTTCTACAGGAAAAATGCAAATTGATCACGAAGCTGATAAAGAAACGATTATCCGTGAGGTGCAAAAAGCTGGTTATAAAGCAGCGTTAGCCTCCAAGCGAAATCCTTCAGAACCCGAGGGGAAAAAAAGTTTTGACTTTGGCACTATTTCTGTGGCTGGGTCCGGTATCCTGCTCGCCCTGGGAGTTGGTCTTAGCTATACTGAGATACCGAACCTTGTCTCTGTTCTGCTTTATGCATTTGTGATGGTAACCTGCGGGTATAAGCCTCTGAAAAGCGCTTATTACGCTGTGAAAAGCGGTTCACTTGATATGAATGTACTGATGTCTGCAGCCGCGATCGGCGCTGCCATTATCGGCGAGTGGCTGGAAGGTGCCGTTGTCGTCTGGCTGTTCTCCCTAGGCGCCATGCTCCAAATGAGGTCGGTGAATCGAACACGTCGTAGCATCAAGGAATTGATGGATCTTGCTCCTCCGGAAGCATGGGTACGAAAAGGCAGTGACTTAATAAAAGTCGCCGTGGAAGAAGTCAAGCTTGGTGACACGATTGTTGTCAAAGCCGGTGATCGCATCCCGCTTGACGGTGAGGTAATCAAAGGAGAATCCAGTGTAAATCAGGCATCGATCACTGGAGAATCCATCCCTGTTGATAAAACACTCAACGATAATGTCTTTGCAGGTACAGTAAATGAAAATGGCACATTGGAAATCAATGTCACCAAGCTAGTCGAAGATACAACCATCGCTAAAATCATTGAAATGGTAGAAGAAGCACAAGGGAAGCAAGCGCCAACCCAAGCATTCATTGATCGGTTTACCAGCATCTATACACCCGTTGTGTTTGTACTGGCGCTTTTGGTTACCGCTGTTCCCCCCTTTTTTGGATTTGGTACTTGGAGTGAATGGGTTTACCGGGGGCTTGAACTGCTTGTCATTGCATGTCCTTGCGCCTTGGTCATTTCCACTCCCGTAGCAATCGTTGCGGCCATCGGTAACGCTGCGAAAAATGGCGTGCTGATCAAAGGTGGCTCTTCATTGGAAATTGCAGGAAAAATCAGTGCAATCGCATTTGATAAGACAGGAACAATAACGGAAGGGAAACCGAAAGTTACCGACATACGAGTATTCAGTGGCAGTCAGGAATCTTTGTTGGAGATCGCAAAGACACTTGAAGCTTATTCCAATCATCCAATCGCTAATTCGATTGTTGCATATGCGGATGAACAGAATGTCCACCAATTAGAAGCCGATAAGTTTCAAAGTATTGCCGGAAAAGGTGTATCTGCCTTAATAGATGGAAGAACCTATTTCGCAGGAAATGTAAAGTTATTCAATGATTTGAAAGTAACCATCCCTCCTGCCATTGTGGATTTACAGGAGCAAGCAAAAACAATCGTTATTGTTGGCAGCAGACAAGCGATTTTGGGCGTCATCTGTGTAGAGGATACAATCCGCCATACAACGGTGAAAGCAATTCAGCAGCTGGAAGCAGACGGCCTGAAGGAAATGGTCATGCTTACTGGCGATAATGAAAAAACAGCCGCCCTCATGGCCACGAAATCAAAGGTGAACCGCTATTTCGCCAACTTACTGCCGGAAGATAAAGTGACATCCATCAAAAAGCTGCAGCAGGAAGGCCACAAAACAGTGATGGTCGGAGACGGCATCAATGATGCTCCTGCCTTGGCAACAGCGGATCTGGGAATCGCCATGGGCGGTGCCGGCACGGATACGGCCATCGAAACAGCAGACATCGTCTTGATGGCCGACAATCTGGAGAAACTGCCCTTCACGATAAGGCTCAGCAAAAAAGCCATAACTATCATCAAACAGAACATCTGGTTCTCCATTTTTATCAAAGCAGCGGCTTTAGTATTGATTGTTCCCGGCTGGCTGACCTTGTGGCTGG
Organism: Terribacillus jepli; assembly: GCF_047228925.1. Classification (NCBI taxonomy): domain Bacteria; kingdom Bacillati; phylum Bacillota; class Bacilli; order Caryophanales; family Bacillaceae; genus Terribacillus; species Terribacillus jepli. Next base: position 164,556 of record NZ_JBFEGH010000004.1, read on the forward strand.
CGGTTTTGAGTGATACCGGTGCGGCTATAGTGGTTATATTGAATAGCTTACGTCTGTTTAAAATGAAATAACGTATAGAAAACCCTGATCAGCAGCCTTAGATCAGGGTTTTAATAAGAAAAGTTGTATCATTGTAATTGAGGATCTCTTCTTCATTCAGAATTGAAGTGGCTTTCCTTAAACATTGGGCTCAATTCATCAACGAACCTTATTTCCATCAAGGTCATAGAAAACTAATTTTTTTCCCGTATGTACCCTGTATTAATCTATCCAACCACAATTAGCTTATCCATAAAATCCCTATGTATTGATTCCAACGCACTTAATCTATTAACTTCAAAAGATAATAAAAATGCTCTTTGCCGTGAATATCATGATAATTGCAAGGTGATTTTCTTACAAGGTTATACGCATCAACTTAGCCGATCAAAGCATCTCCCTTGAAAATACGGTTGGTGTTGCTGCACGCTGCATCGGTATTCTTTCCATGAATGCTTGGTTCTTTTCTTGGTTCTCAGTAACATCAGTTGTACGTGGCCATTCTACTGAGCTAGCAGATTCGTATTGTCCCGTATATTGTAACGAGCTATCTCTAAAGCACCGTTTTAGTCACCATTTCAACAGCTGATTATAGCTGAATGCATAACCATTTCATCCCTTAGGCAACTTGGGCCATATAATTAAAGAATTGAATGAAATTAAAGCGGATCATTAGTCGCAGCTAGTAAAAAGCATCACAACATAGCATTGCAACACAAAAAAATGTAAGGGTGTTTCAAAATGAAAACAGTAACCCATCATTTTCTATTTATCTTTTATGTCACCTGCTTCCTTTTTCTCATTACAGGTTGTCAACAACAGCAAAATACAGGGGAAGAGAAAGTAATTATTTACGTTATGGAATCTGTTACATCACCTGTGCATGGTTTTACTGTTACATTAGCAGAAACAGGTGAATCAGTACCGGATATAGGAATAATACTTGAGCCGACAGATACGCAAGGGAAAACAGAAGCAGTGTTGAAAGTTGGGACGACGTACGAAGCTTTCTTAGTTCTGAATGATCGCCAAACTCAATACGAAAAAATTACAGTTTCAGAAGATGCAGACGATAACATATTCACTTTTGTACTTGGTGAATAATGAAACAGCCATCTGTTTCTACATAAATGGCTGTTTTGAGATACTAACGTAATTATCTATTCACAAACAATAACCTGCCTAGAAAACAGTGCTTTCAGCCCCTTATTAGCAACACATCGATCGATTATTGTGAATCCTGCCTTCCACAACATCTCATCCATATCCTCGATTGTAAGGATCACAAGTCTATCAGCTATCCTTCTGGCATTCTTAATAATAGTGAATTGCTCTTCTGCGGTCGCACGGGAATACAGATTATAAGGCATATCAACGATTGCGACATCGTAGTGCCCTTCTTGTTCGGCAATGTCTTTGACAGCAACTTCCCCCTGATAGTTAAAGTGCGTAATATTTTCCCGTGCTCCTTTTACTGCGAGCGGATTACGATCGGCACCAATGATAGGGATATTCATCGATAGAGCTTCCACTAAAACGGTGCCAATCCCACAGCAAGGGTCGATAACACTGACACCACGTGGGTTTGGCACTGCGATATTTACAATCGTTCTTGCCAAACGTGTGTTTAAAGCCGTTGAATATTCCTGTGGCTTTTTGGCATGATGCAGCCAGACCGATTCATTCTTTACATAGGTGCCGAAATACCATCGCCCTTTGAATGGAACGATGCCAAAAAGAACATCAGGATTCCGCATTTTCGCCTTTCCGGTTATATTCCAGCCAACTTTCCTCTCAATAGCTCGCTGTTCCTCAAATTCTATTTTCTGTTCATTGTCTAAATCATTTATTTTTAGGTAAAGTACCTTGAAGGTTTTATCTTGAAGCTTTATTTGATGCACCTGTTCGGCGATATCATCAATAGTTTCCCCTAAGTAAAGAATGGAAAGTCTTCCTTTGATGAATGGACTTCTACTCGGATCGATTTTTGTCGTACTTTTGATCAGATTGTTTGATTCCTGTCCGAAAAGTGATCTTTGCTCCAATTTACATAAGGAAGTCTCTTCCCTGCCCGCTGTGAAGGTATATAAATATTCCAATGATTCGATGGATTTTATCGTCATGTATCTGCCTTTCTTAAACCGCAATTAAGAATCAATTATAACAGAAACGGCGTAAAGGTCTTCTAAAGTATATGAACAAAAAAATACTCAAAATGAAAGCAGCGAAACGATAGGAAGAGAAAATCGATGGTGCAGCGTGAGGAAAGATTGAAAGATTTTGAAATCTGACAGATTTTTAGCATCTCATCCGGCCATAGAAGCAGTCCATTCAATTGGAAAAGAACATAAAAGTCCAGGGCTTATCCGCTTATCGGTTGGGCAAGGTGATGTGAGAGACTAAATGAAGAGGCTCTAAATAGGATAAATCAGAAAAAGCCAAGCCTTCCTGATGACCTGGCTTAATCCCTTGGCAGAAATACTAAGCACAAATTAAGATGGATGCCTTTTAACAGCAACACTATATTCTAAATGATTTCAGTTCCTGATTTAAGCCCTTCGTAGAAACATAAACTTCCTGATAAATGCGGAATAAACTTTTGTATCTTTCTACATTTGCAGCAATCGGCTTGAACTCTTTCATCTTTTCCGTAAACACTTCGGCGCATTCTTCAAGTGACGTAAACCACCCGGCTCCGACAGCCGCCAGCATTGCCGCTCCGACACCGGGGCCTTGTTCACTCTTTAAGCGTACAATCGTGGCATCGAAGATATCCGCCTGCATCTGAAGCCATGCATCATTTTTTGCTCCTCCGCCAATCGAGACAACAGTATCGATGACTTTGTCATTCTCCCGGAATATCTGGATGGACTCATGAAGTGAAAACGTTATTCCCTCCAATACCGCTCTTACAAAATCTTTAATCGAATGAGAAGAGTCCATACCAATAAAACTTCCGCGAATAACCGAATCAGCATAAGGAGTTCGCTCACCAGTAAGATATGGTGTAAAGATCAATCCGTTGGAGCCGATTGGTACATTATCGATTCCCTCCAACAATGTTTCAAAATCATTATCTTTGGCAAAAACCTCTTTGAACCAATGAAGACTGTGGCCTGCCGACAGAGTGACACCCATTGTATAGAAGGCGCCCTTTTTGCCATGATTAAAATAATGCACCTTTCCTTCAAAATCCAAGTCGCCTTTGTCTTCATAAGACAAGATGACCCCCGAGGTTCCAATACTGCATAAGGTTTCACCTTTTTTTAAAATTCCGGAGCCAATTGCTCCGCAGGCATTATCCGCCGCTCCTGCAAACACTTTAGTTGCTGGTGACAGGCCTGATTCAGAAGCAAAAGCCGGAGTCAGTGTCCCGACACAGTCCTGTGATTCCACCAGCGGAGGACATAAAGCAGGTGAGATACCCACATCTTCGCATATCTCCAAACTCCATGTTTTTTCATTTATATTCAATAGGAGCGTCCCCGCCCCATCGGAATACTCGGTCGCGATATGGCCCGTCATACGGTAACGCACATAATCTTTTGGAAGCATGAATGTCGATGCCTTTCTGAATAATTCCGGTTCGTTCTCTTTCACCCATAATAATTTCGGTAATGTAAAGCCCTCCAGCGCTGGGTTTTTAGTGATAGTCAATAGCTTTTCCTTGCTGATTTTATTATAAATTTCCTCGCATTGCTTCGTAGTGCGCGTATCATTCCATAAAATAGCATCACGCAGAACATTCCCATTCCCATCAAGTAAAACAAGTCCATGCATCTGGCCGGAAAAACTAATCCCTTCTATATCCTCGATCCTTTCGTCAAATCTCCCTATTAAGCTTTGCAGGGCGCTAATCGTCTTGCGTACCCACTCCTCAGGATCCTGTTCACTGTATCCGGATTTCATCTGAATTAGCGGATATGTCATTGTTTCTTCCAAGCAAACTTCCCCTGCTTTGTTTAAGAGCAGCGCTTTCACAGCACTCGTCCCTATATCTATCCCAATCACATATTTCAAATTATCTCCCCCTTTTCACGACATAATAGGATATACCAAAAATATATTCATCTGGTATATCCTAACTTATCTATTCTGCCAGAACGGTTAATAGGTATTGATTAATGGTCGCTTTCAACTGTTCTGCACGGCCTGAAGCGTTTTTGATTTCTCCTAATCCCAAGGCATATTCCTCGAGTTTATGAAAGTCTGTATTATTCTCTACGATTTCCTTTCCTATCCCGCTTGTAAAACTGCTATAACGAGTTTCGATAAAGTCCTCCAATACGCGGTCTTCCAACAATTTGTGGGCCGTCTTCAAACCTGCCGCAAAGCTGTCCATTCCCGCAATATGCGCGTGGAATAAATCCTCCGCTTCAAATGATCCCCTCCTCACCTTAGCATCAAAGTTTAAACCACCTTTACCAAGTCCGCCGTTTTTCAGGATTTCGTACATCGCTAAAGTGGCAGCATACAAATCTGTCGGAAATTCGTCTGTATCCCAGCCAAGCAGCGGATCACCTTGGTTCGCATCAACGGAACCCAACATGCCATTGATGCGCGCGACCCGAAGTTCATGTTCGAACGTATGGCCAGCCAATGTGGCATGATTTGCTTCTATGTTAAATTTAAAATGATCCTTCAAATCATAATTTTGGAGAAACGCTAATCCTGTGGCCACATCAAAATCATATTGATGCTTTGTAGGCTCTTTTGGTTTTGGTTCAATCAAAAATTGTCCATTGAATCCGATTTCTTTAGCATAATCCACAGCCATGTGGAAGAACCGGCCAAGATTGTCCTGTTCCAGCTTCATATCTGTGTTCAATAGCGTTTCATATCCCTCGCGACCGCCCCAAAACACGTAATTTTCAGCTCCAAGGTCTTTGGCAATTTCGAGTCCCTTCTTTACCTTGGCAGCAGAATAAGCATACACGTCCGCATTGACCGCAGTTGCGGCGCCATGGACAAAGCGAGGATGTTTAAACAGATTCGCTGTATTCCACAAAAGCTTTGTTTTGCTAGTATTCATATATTCCTTGATCATGGCAACGATTGTATCAAGATTTTGATACGTTTCAGCCAAGGAACTTCCTTCAGGTGCAACATCTGCATCATGGAAACAAAAGAATGGTACATTCAGCTTTTCGAAAAACTCAAATGCAGCCTCAACACGTGCCTTAGCTAAATCCATACCGGAGAATTTATCCCATGGGCGCAGCATATTCCCGCTGCCAAATGGATCGGAACCATCCATGGTCATCGTGTGCCAATACGCAACACCAAACCGAAGAATTTCTTCCATCGTCTTTCCTGCAACCATTTCTTCGGGGTTATAAAATTTAAAGGCTAATGGATTGGTAGAATCAGTACCTTCGAATACAATCTTGTCAACGCTTTCAAAATAAGCCATGTTACTACCTCCTATTGTTTTTTACTTGATGTATCCAAAGAATCATGCCTTTTACGATGTATTGCCATAATGCTCATGCCATTGCCGATACTAGCGATAATCAAGGCATCAATAACAACTCCAGTGATTTTTCTTTTCCTCCCAAAAGGCTGTCAAGGCATCTAATTCATTCATGTCTAAAGCTCTGACGGCCGTGCTTGAAAGCAAAATTCCACTGACTTCTGCCAGAGCTCCCCTCGAATTGAATACCCTAATGATATTCCATTTTATATGGATACCTGATAATGCTGTCAGCGTCCGAGTGTTTAAGCCGAAACTGATAAGTGTGTCGTTTCCTTTGCCTGCATCTCGATTTCCATGTCATCAGCACTGTCATTTCCAATTTCTTTACCGGCAAGCAGCTAAGCTGAACAGCAGACAGGTCCGAATGGAGTAAGCCCTTACATTTTTCCGCGTAAGCCAACCCTCCCCTTCCTTCATCATCGACTCTTTCCATTTGATGATATCACCGAAAACTTAGTTTGTCTAGACGATAAACTAAGTTTTCCAAACTATCATCTTCCTCACATGTTCAGCAAAAAAGCGTATACTTATTGAATCTATTATCTTATAATGTAAGTGCTTTCATATTTTTATGGCTTGCCACAGAAAAGGAGGTCTTAAAATGGACAGAATCAGCAGTACTATTTATCTTATATTGGAATGGATCACACGTTTTGCTTATTTGAATGTCCTTTGGATTTTATTCACTTTTGCCGGCGGTATTATCTTGGGATTTTTCCCTTCCACAATTGCTATGTACAGCATCATCAGGAAATGGTTGAGGGGAGATTCGGATTCTGCCCTATTTACGACGTTTTGGTCATCATACAAAAAGGAATTTTGGAAAAGTAATAAATTAGGGGTATTCGTTGCAATGCTCACGGTTACCATCTTCGTGGATATATGGTACATGCACATCCTTCCCTCTGGCCTGTCTTGGACGCACGTTCCTTTGCTGGTATTCATCCTTTTTTCCTTCCTTTTCTTGTTTTATCTTTTTCCGACTTTTGTCCATTTTGATTTGAATGTTAGAACAATCATCAAACATGCTTTTTTGATCATGTTGATTCATCCTTTGCACACACTTTTAATCATTATCTGTCTGGCTTGTTTGTTGCTTATAATGTATACGCTGCCTTCCTTGGCATTTATATTTGGCGGTAGTTCTTTTGCGTTCATCACGATGTGGCTCTGTTTGCATGCTTTTACTGGAATGAATAGAAAAAGTACCATGTAAAAAAGAGCAATCTTCACATAGAGATTACTCTTTGGCTTTTTCACCTTAACCTTTAACTGCACTGGAAGAGATACCTTCTACTACTTTATTGCTAAAAAATAAGAAGGCCAGCAATATTGGCAGCATACTAATGATTAAGGTTGCACCGATTGCCCCCCAATCCGTCATATACTGCCCAATGAAATTTTGTATCCCGACTGTCAGTGTCTTATATTCATCTGAGCTTATGAAGGTATTCACGAATACAAACTCGTTCCAGTTATAAATCATGTTAATAATCACTGTAGTGGACAGAACTGGAACTGTCATCGGAAGGATGATCCTGAAAAATATCCGATGAACCGAACAGCCATCCATAATGGCTGCCTCCTCTATTTCACGAGGTAATGTATAGTAGAACCCTAACAAAATCATCAAGGTGATCGGCAAATTATAAGCTGTATACGTTATAACGATCGACCAAGGATTGTCTATCATATCCACCTTCAGAAACATGTTGAACAAAGGAATGATGGAAGAATGTATAGGTATCATCAACCCCACCATAAATAATCCCAGCACTGGCTTGCTTAACTTCCATTTCATCCTGGTAATTGCGAATGCAGCCATACTCGCCAGTAACACGGTAAAAACGATAGCAACTCCTGTGATCCAGACACTGTTCCAGAAATAACCTCCTATCCCGCTATCCCATACTTTCATATAATTTTCCCATCTAAATTCCGTCGGCAAGGAGAATGGAGACTTAGAGAAGATCTCCTGATTATTTTTCAAAGAAAAGAGAAACAGCCATAAAATCGGGAATATCTGAAACACGGCTACCGCAGCCAAACAAACGTAAAGTAGAATGTATCCTACTCTTTTCAAGGCAATGACCTCCTTTTAATATTGCAGTTCCTCTTTGGAAGCTGTAATTTTTCGTACAATGACGGTAACAATCAGTGTGATGAGTAATAATAGAAACCCGATGGCACTGCCATACCCAAAGTCATTACTTGAAAATGCCAATTTGTACATATAGGATGCCATCACTTCACTAGCACCGTTAGGTCCGCCGCCCGTCATGACGTAAATCAAATCAAAGTACTTCAATGAACCGACAACCGCCAGGACAATCGTTACTTTAACAACCCCCATGATCATGGGTAATTTGATTCTATAGGCAATCTGCAATGGAGTGGCTCCATCGATCCTCGCTGCTTCAACTATCGACTCAGGGATATTTTTTAATGCAGCATAATAAATCAATATATAAAAACCAGCGTATTGCCAAAGTATCGGAATAAAGATGGCGTACAATACCACATTCGGTTCAGCAAGCCAAGCTGGCGGATTCTCTACCCCAAAGAAAGCTAAAATGCTATTTAAAATACCATTGGAAGGGTTGAAGACCTTGATCCATAATTGTGCGATTGCGACCGAAGACAACAACATTGGAATCAAATATATTTTCCGCAATACATTGGATCCTTTGATTTTTGATGCAAGCACTAAAGAAATTGCCAAATAGACAATCAAACTCAAAGTGGAAAACAATGCGAGTAAGAATGAATGCAAGGCACTTTCCCAAAATAATCCGTCCTGAATGGCATTGAAGTAGTTTTCCATACCTATGTACTTCATGGCACCTATACCATCCCAATCCATCAAGCCATAGTATCCAGACAGCAGCAAAGGAATAAAGATGAAAATACTGATGAGCAAAAATGCCGGGAGAATATACAGTCCCACTACCCATTTATTGGACATAACTTTATCCATGGTGATCAACCCCTTTTTTATAAGAAAAGGACAATCCAGCTATAGGTTTGCCCTTCTCTTGCGTTGATTTCAAAGATTATTTTGACAGAGCCTCTTCATGCTTTTCGGCAAATTCTTCTGGCGATACCTCTTTTCCGAATAAGGACTGGATCATATCCAAGTGCACTTGAGCAACATCCGCGCTCATTTGAACATCGGCAAACAATGTAATATTACTCGCATTGTTCAAGTCATCAAGTACATTTACATACATTTCCGGCAAATCCAATGAAGCAGCATCCACTTTCGTAGCCGGGATAACTCCTGCTTCTGAAACCGACTTCTCTCCCCACTCTTTTACGAAGAAAGATACAAATTCTTTCGCTTCTTCTTTTACATCCGAATCCTCAGCAACAAACAAACCTACTCCAGGTCCGCCTACATAACTGCTCATATCCCCACTTCCATCAACAGTCGGAAAAGGAAAATAACCTACAGAATCACGAAACTCTTGAGGAACATCTTCATTGGTTGTGTAGTTAGGGAGATCCCATGTTGCAATCAGATACATGGCAGCCTGTTCGTTCATGAACATGCTTTTTGCTTCTTCGTCTGAAAGCCCATTGAATCCTTTCACAAATGCATCCATATCCACCATGTTCTGAACTTCTTCAGCAGCGGAAACCAGCGCAGGATCAGTGAAAGAACCTGAACGGTTGATTGCATTTGTCAATACATCCCCACCGCCGATCCTGTCGGCGAAATACATATACCATAAAGATCCTGTCCAGCTATCTTTATTGCCCAGTGCAATTGGAGCCACATCATTTTTGGCCAGCGTTTTTACGACACTTTGAAATTCTTCATATGTTTTTGGTACTTCCAAACCATTCTCCTCAAAAATCTTTTTATTATAGAATACTGAGGCAATATTCAATTCAAGCGGTAATCCATACGTACTGCCGTCGATTGCATAAGCTTCTGGTATTCCAGAAACAAAGCTGTCTTTTAAATCCCCCTCAAGCAAATCATCCAAAGCAGTAAACTTTTTACCGTCCACATAAGGTTCCAAATACCCTGCTGCCCACGTCATACCTACATCAGGCAACTCATTGGAGGTGGACAACACTTTGATCTTATCCTTATATTGCTCATTGCTCATCACTTCCAACTTTACCTTTACATCTGGATTATCTGCTTCAAAATCAGCAACGATCTCCTTCACAATTTCATTATGTTGCTTAGAACTCCCTTCCGGCCATAAATGCATAAACTCAATCGTTTTACCACCAGAACTTGAAGCATCATCCGAACCGGAACACCCACTGATTAACAACAACGAGGAAATAACAGCAAAGACCATTGTAACCGCTTTCTTTTTTGTCAATTCATACTCCTCCCATTATTCTTTTGGAATGCTTGTGTTACTGGAATCAGTTTATCACCGAAAACAATGTTTGTCTAGTGGATAAACTAAGTTTATAATGGTAATATGGAAATATTCAAACATCAGAATGGAGCTTTTGAATGAAATTATCCCAAACCTTTAATCAGCATGTTGTTAAAAAAGGAAACAAATCATTGGTTTTACAAACAATTCAAGATCACATGCCTATATCCAGAGCAGATATCGCAGCAAAAACAGGTCTGAATAAAGGTACCGTATCATCCCAGGTAAGTGAGCTGCTGGAAGAAAACCTGATCTTGGAATCCGGACCGGGAGTATCAAGCGGCGGTAGACGTCCTGTCATGCTTTTATTCAACCATATTGCAGGGTACTCTATCGGGGTTGATATTGGTGTGAATTATATTCTAGGCATTTTGACGGATCTGCAAGGAAATATCAAGAATGAGAAAATCATTCATTTCAGCGATCTTACGTATGAAGAAATCCTAAAAGAATTGCATAAGTCCATTGATTCCCTCCTTCATTCCATGCCTCAAAGTCCCTATGGCCTGGTTGGAATCGGAGTCGGTGTACCGGGTACAGTTAATACAGAGGGAGAAATCCAGCTCGCTCCAAACTTGAATTGGCGAAATATTGACCTAAAAGCAGTGTTGGAGGAAAAATATAACGTGCCCGTCCTCATAGAGAATGAAGCAAACGCAGGAGCTTACGGAGAAAAGCAATTCGGTGCCGGTCAATCTTCCGATAATTTAGTGTATGTCAGTGTGGGTATCGGTATCGGTGTCGGTCTCATCCTGAACGGTGAACTTTATAAGGGGCAAAGCGGATTCTCTGGAGAACTTGGACATATGACTATTGAAACGGATGGCCCTTTGTGCCGCTGTGGCAATCACGGGTGCTGGGAGCTGTATGCCTCTGAAAAAGCACTGATAGATAGGGCGATGGCATCTGGAATTTCAGTAAGCGGAAAGGTCCTCTCCCTCGAAGAGCTTAACGACCTTGCTGAAGGAGGTGATCAGCATGCTGTAGAAGTCTTTGACAGAATCGGCAATTATCTTGGAATCGGGATTAACAATATTATCAATATTTTCAATCCAGAACAAATCATCATCGGGAACCGGCTGGCTTCTTCCGCTAAATGGCTAAGTGGGTCCATTGAGGAGAAAAAGAAACAAACGCTTCGTACGCATCAAAAAGACTTAAGGATTGGTTTCTCTAAATTATCCCGTTATTCAGCCGCCTTGGGGGCTGCTGCTTATGCAAACGAAAACTTCTTGGCAATCAACATTCAGGATGTTTAATTGTTCCGTATCCCAAAAAAGAGAGGTTATACAAATGACAATCATTCAAAATCCCATTTTAACAGGGTTTAATCCTGATCCAAGTATTTGTCGGGCAGGAGAAGATTATTATATTGCTGTATCCACTTTCGAATGGTTCCCAGGGGTGGGCATTTATCATTCCAAAGATCTGAAAAATTGGCGTTTGGTATCAAGGCCGCTAAACCGGCTAAGCCAATTGAATATGATGGGAAATCCTGATTCCGGTGGTGTATGGGCTCCGGCCTTATCCTATCATGACAATAAGTTCTGGCTTATCTATACCGATGTAAAAGTAGTCGATGGACAATGGAAGGATTGCCATAATTATTTGGTTACCTGTGATACCATAGATGGTGTTTGGTCTGAACCAATATACTTAAACAGCTCAGGATTTGATCCGTCATTGTTCCACGACGACAACGGTAAAAAATATCTTGTAAATATGCTTTGGGATCAACGAGTCGATCACCATAATTTTTATGGCATCGTCCTGCAGGAATACAGCGTTCCTGAACAAAAGCTGGTAGGAAAAAGGGAAATCATCTTCAAAGGAACAGAAGTGAAATTAACTGAAGCCCCGCATCTTTATAAGATAAACGGATTCTATTATCTCTTGACTGCCGAGGGGGGAACCAAATACGATCACCAAGCCACTATTGCCCGATCCGAAAATTTGCATGGTCCTTATGAAGTTCATCCAGATAATCCTTTGATCACCTCTTTTCCGTATCCTTATAACCCGCTGCAGAAAGCAGGGCACGCATCCATCGTTCGTACACACACCGATGAATGGTTTTTGGTTCACTTAACCGGCCGACCTTTATCACAACCAAATAAACCACTGTTGGATCCGCGTGGATATTGTCCGCTCGGCCGTGAAACCGCAATTCAACGTTTGGAATGGAAAAATGATTGGCCTTATGTTTCAGGCGGCAATCAACCCTCACTTAAGATAGAAGGTCCAAAAATCAAAGAAGTAACATGGAAAAGTGATTATGCAGTGAAAGACGATTTTGATACTGATTCGTTAAATCTTCACTTCCAATCACTTCGGATACCTTTGGATAACAAGATTGCAACTCTGAAAGATAATCCTGGACATTTAAGACTTTATGGAAGAGAATCTCTTACGTCTAAATTCACTCAAGCGTTTATAGCGAGAAGATGGCAGCATTTTCACTTTACAGCAGAAACAAAAGTATCCTTCCACCCAACTAATTTTCAACAGGCAGCTGGACTGATTAACTATTATAATACGCAAAATTGGTCTGCTTTGCAGATCACAGCTGATGAAAATAAAGGAAGGATACTGGATTTGACAATATGCGATAACTTTGTTTTTCAGCAGCCTCTCCACGATGAACATATCGTCCTTCCGGAAGAAGTGGAATATATTTATTTGCGTTGCATTGTAAACGCTAACATATATAACTATCATTATTCCTTTGATGGGGGAAAGTGGGAGGAAATTCCTGTGACACTTCCTTCTCATAAACTATCGGATGATTATATCCGTGGCGGTGGCTTCTTTACTGGCGCATTTGTGGGAATGCAATGTCAGGACACGTCAGGTCAGCAACTGCATGCTGATTTTGACTATTTCATCTACGAGCCGGAAGATTCAGCTGAAGCCGACAGACCTTAACAGCAATGTATGCATATGTCAGTATGTTGTTAGTATAAACACAGTCTGGTTGTAGTCATCATTGCATCAGTGAGGCAAAAAAAGAGCGTCACCACTCTTCAATCGGGGGACGCTCTCCTTTGTTATTGCCTTTCTTCTGGAATCTGCGGGCGAGCTCTGTTTCGACTTCCTGCAGGCTGACGCCTTGGTTGGCGAGCAGGACGAAGCTGTGATAAAGCAAATCACTCACTTCATTCACCAGTTCCTCTGTATCATCATTTTTGGCGGCGATAACGACTTCCCCGGCTTCTTCGATCACTTTCTTGCCGATTTTATCGACACCCTTTTTATAAAGATAGTTTGTGTAGGAATTCTCGACTGGATGCTTTTTCCGGTCTTCAGCTTCATCCATGACAGTATGGAAGATATTCGTTTCCGTCATAGCTTCTCCAGTTATCGGCGTTTCGTTGAAGAAACAGCTTACCTCCCCTGTATGGCAGGCAGGTCCTTGCGGAATGACGCTGATCAGGATCGTATCATTATCACAATCCAATTTCATGTCGACGACTTGCTGGGTGTTGCCGGAAGTTGCTCCTTTATTCCAAAGCTCTTCACGAGAACGGGAATAGAACCATGTTTCTTTTGTTTCCAATGTTCTTTCGTATGCTTCTTCATTCATATAGGCAAGCATGAGTACTTGCTTGGTCTGGCTGTCCTGCACGATGGCCGGAACAAGTCCTTTGGTAAAGTCAGGCTTCACGAATTCGTACTCCTTCCTGTTGGCAGCTTTGCTTCACTTCTTCGATGCTGAAGGTTTTATCATGGAAAATCGATGCAGCAAGTGCTGCAGATACATCGGTTTCCTGGAATACTTCCGTTATATGTTCCGGGCTGCCGCAGCCGCCGGAAGCAATGACCGGAATACGGATTTGATCGACGATCGCTTTGGTGAGCGGCAGGTCATAGCCGGTTTTCACCCCATCGGCATCCATGCTTGTCAGCAGGATCTCCCCTGCTCCTCTTGCTTCTGCTTCTTTCGCCCATTCGATGGCATCAATTCCTGTATCTTTGCGGCCGCCGTGCGTGACGACATGCCAGCCATCGTCAAAGCGCTTCGCATCGATGGCAACGACGATGCATTGGGATCCGAACTTCTCTGCTCCCTTGGTGATAAGTTCTGGATCGGCAACAGCCGCTGAATTGATGGCTACCTTATCCGCTCCTGCCTGCAGCATGGTCGTCATATCTTCAATCGTCCGAACGCCGCCTCCGACTGTGAAAGGCACGAATACATGCAATGCAGTCTGACGGACGATATCCATCATCGTCTTCCGTCCTTCATGTGTTGCCGAAATATCCAGGAACACAATTTCATCGGCACCGCTTTTCGAGTAGGCCGCGGCCATAGCAACAGGATCGCCAAGTTCACGTAAGGAGACGAAATTCGTCCCTTTGACGACTGTACCATCCTTCACATCAAGGCATGGAATGATGCGTTTTGCGATCATCTGTTTTCTTCCTTTCTATGGGCTTGCTGACTGCTTTCAAACACACTTTGCAATAGCAGCTGGCCGACTTTTTCGCTTTTTTCAGGATGGAATTGAATTCCGCAAATATTATCTTTCTGTACGATTGCAGGGATGTTTGTACCATATTCCGTGCTGGCAACGATGTATTCTTCTGGTGTATAAGCCTGGTAGCTGTGCACGAAGTAAACATGCTTGCCATCATGCTCTGTGTAGGTTGGGAAACGCTCATCAACCTCCAAGGCATTCCAGCCGATGTGAGGGAGCAAGAGGCTCGTTTTGATTTTTTCTACCGTTCCTGTAATGAGACCCAGCCCCGCTGTTTCCCCATGTTCGAAGCCTTTTTCAAATAGCAGCTGCATACCGACACAAATACCGATGAACGGTTTGCGTGCAGCCAAATCAAGAAGTAGCTCGCGTAGGTTGCGTCTTTCGATTTCTTCCATGGCAGCACGAAATGAACCAACACCTGGCAGGATGATATGTGTTGCCTGCTCGAACACTTCCTTTTTTTCAGTCAGGATTGTTTCATATCCCAGCTGTTTGCAGGCATTGGCAACGCTCGCGACATTGCCGACGCCGTAATCGACGATGGAAATCATTCGATCATTCCTTTCGTACTGTTGACACCTTTGATATCCGGATTCACCTTTATGGCAATCGCCAGTGACTGGCCTAGTGCTTTGAAAAGAGATTCCGCTTTATGATGTGTATTGGAACCGTAATGCACCTTGGCATGTAGCGTAACGCCTGCATGAACGGAGAAAGCTTGGAAAAATTCGCGTACGAGCTCCGTATCGAAATTTCCGAGTTTCGGATTCTCGAATTCTGCATCGAAGACAAGGAATGGTCGCCCGCTTATATCGAGTGCAACAAATCCAAGTGTTTCATCCATCGGCACGAACGCATGGCCATATCGGTTGATCCCTACCTTTGAACCAAGCGCTTCTTTCACCAGCTGACCGAGCACGATGCCGGTATCTTCCACTGTATGGTGACTGTCGATATGCAAGTCTCCTTTCGCTTCCACCACGAGACCGATTCTAGCGTGGCTTGCGAACAGTGTCAGCATGTGATCGAAGAAACCGACTCCTGTATTGATTTTGATATTGCTGTTATCGTCCAGATTCACCTGCATGTTGATGTCTGTTTCGAAGGTTTTACGTGCTTTTTCTGCTTGACGCATGTTGCTTCCCCCTGTCTCATTTGAACCGGATGTTGATCGATGCACCGTGTCCTGTCAGCTGTTCCTCTTCTGTCAGCTGTGTGATAGCCGTTCTGCTTTGCTGCAATGCTTGTTTCTCGTAATACGTGTATGTCGTTTTCTTGATGAAATCATCCACACTGAGTCCGGATGAGAACCTGGCTGTACCATTAGTTGGCAGTACGTGATTCGTTCCCCCGTAATAGTCACCGAGTGCTGTCGGGGCATAGGAACCGAGGAAAACAGAGCCAGCATGTTTTATCTTCCCTAAAGTTGATAGTGGATCAGCTGTCTGGATTTCCAAGTGTTCCGGAGCGAAAGCATTTGATAACTCGAAGCTTTGTTCTGCTGAATCTGTCAGGACGAGAGCACTGCCCCCATTTATCGCAGCGCTTGCTATTGCTTTACGAGGCAGTTTTTCCAGCTGGCTTTCCAGCTCCTTTTCCACTGATTGAATCAATGCCCCGCTATCTGTCAATAGGACCACTCTTGCATTTTCATCATGTTCTGCCTGTGCCAGTAAATCAGCTGCGATAAAGGCAGGATCTGCTGTTTCGTCGGCGATGATTGCCACTTCCGATGGTCCGGCAATCATATCGATTCCTACCTGTCCGAAGACGAGCATTTTTGCTGCCGCAACATACGCATTACCAGGACCGACAATTTTATCGACTGAAGTGATTGTTTCCGTTCCGTAAGCCAAAGCCCCGATTGCCTGAGCACCGCCGATTTTGTAAATCTTATCTACACCTGCTATCTCAGCTGCTGCCACTAAAACCGGAGCAATGTTCCCGTTGTCCTTCACCGGTGTGACCATGATGATTTCCTTCACCCCGGCCAGGCGTGCCGGTATGCTATTCATCAAGATCGTCGATGGATATACCGCTTTTCCTCCAGGTACATAAATGCCGATCCGTTCCATCGGCAAGACCAGCTGACCAAGCTGTTTACCGTCTTCTGCCACCATGACGCGGGAGGGAGTGATCTGCTTCTCGTGGAAAGCGCGGATATTTGCAGCTGCTTCCTGTAAAGCAGTCAGTATCTCAGGTGCCACCTTGGCTTTGGCTTCTTGTATCTCAGCTTCGGAAACCAATAACTGTTCTGCTGTCGTACCATCGAATTGTTCGGTGTACTTCCGGACGGCTTGATCACCTTCCACCCGAACGTGCTGTAAAATGGCTGATACTGACTGAAGCACATCCGGATCAAAGCCGCTGTCTGCTTTCCGGGTGCAAAACTGCTCCAGGAATTGCGTGCGAGTCAATTTTTTCATCGTTGACTCACCTCTTCTTGCAAAACAGAAAGATAAGGTTGGAGAATATTGCGCTTCATTTTAAGTGATGACCGATTGGCAATGACTCTGGCAGTGAAGTATTGGATATCTTCAAGTACTTCCAAGCCATTTTCCTTCAATGTCGTCCCCGTTTCGACGATATCGACAATTGCATCTGCCAGCCCAAGCAGCGGAGCCAATTCCACGGAACCTTCCAGCTTGATGATATCGACTGACTCCCCTTTTTCTAAGTAATATTGCTTTGTGATATTGGTGTATTTGCTGGCGATTCGTTTCTTTCGATCCGGCCAAACTTTCCCTTTTTCAGCAGCAACCGCCATCTTGCATGCTCCAAATGGCAACGGAAAGAGATTGAATACATCCGGCTGGAATTCCGCGATGATGTCTTCCCCTACGATACCAAGATCAGCAATACCGTGCTCTACATAAGTTGTCACATCGGCGCCTTTTGCAAAGAAATAAACAGCTTCATCCGTTTCGACGCTCAATTTGCGTCCTTTCTCTGACAATGGTGTACTGTCGATGCCTCGTTCCTCCAGATAAGAAAGGAATTGTTTCTCGACACGACCTTTTGTTAATGCGATGACTGGTTTCATTCTTCGATCACCTCGTATCCTTCTCCGCTTTTAACCACTTGGTAAACTCGATCATATGCCTCTGCCGTTGCTTCCGTCCTGACGTCTACGACAGCATCCGGGTATTTATAACGCAGCGCTTCGGCTGCGATCAGTCCTGGTTCATCCGTTAGCAGGCAAATGCGTTCTTGCTTTTGTGGTGCAGGCAGTGCAGCTGCAAGTACATCCATATCAAATGCCAAGCCGACCGCGCTCATCTTGCCGCCAAACTGTTCATACAATTCGTCATATCTACCGCCGGAGAAGCATTCAGCTCCACTTTCTGCGAGGAATCCCCTGAACATCGCGCCATTGTAATAAGGAAGCTGCTTGACACGGCCCAGGTCGACGATGACATCCTGCCCCAACTCTTCAAGAGAAGCGGCAAGCTTCTGCAGCTCTTGAATGACAGGTAGTAATTTCGGTTTATTTCCCCATGTTTGTGCGAATTTATCTAAAATGGCTGTTCCGCCGAATGCATCTGTCAATTCAGACACAGCTTCAGCCGATTCTTCATTCCCTGCTTCTTTGACGAGGCGGTACACTTCATCCTTCCGCTTATCATGCATCGCCTGTCTAATCTGGGAAGCTGTCGATTCGTCAAGTTTCAAAGAAGAAATGAAGGTTTCAAAGATTTCAGTATGCCCAAGCTCAATGCTGTACCGCTGCACGCCAAGCTCGCTGAGGAAGCGGACAGCCGTGAACAGACTTTCGAATTCTCCATACAATCCAGGTGTCCGGATGATTTCGATTCCAGCTTGATGGCTTTCAACACCAGCATGATCTTTTTTGAATACAGATCCGGCATAAGCCCATTTCTGCTGATTCGACTGCTGATTCGCAAGGGCACGGGCAACAGCAATTGTCCAATCCGGCCGCAATACTTCGATTTCCCCCTCTTCATCGAACCATTTGAGCATCTTTTTAAGCGTCATACCGGCATATGAATTGGTAAAAGTTGTGCTATACTCAATGACAGGCGTTTCAATCGATTGATAATTCCGTAAATTCACGACAGACTGGAACTTTTCATATATGGCAACACGATTGACAAGCTGTCGACCTGTCAAATCACGACTTCCTGCTGGTAAGAACATCTATAAGCCTCCGATTCTTTCTTTATCATTCTACCGATTTACTAAGATAAAGGATTTCTGTTGATTTGAATGTAACATAATGAGATACTAACGTCAACACATAAAGAAAGGAGCAGGTAAAATGCTCGGAGATTTCCACGTACATACCCAGTATTGCCAACACGGTACAGACGACAAAATGGAAGCATACGTTCTGCAGGCAATCGAGAAAGGACTCACCCATTTATCGTTCACAGAGCACGCTCCTCTCCCGGAAAGTTTTACAGATCCTGCCCCCAATCGAGACAGCGCAATGGATCGAAATAAAGTGGAAGCCTATGTATTGGAAGGAAAAGCGCTCCAAAAACAATATAAAAATGATTTGCAAATCAATATTGGCTTTGAAGTAGATTATATCAAAGGTTACGAACAAGAAACGCAAACTTTCCTTGATACGTACGGCCCGGAAATGGATGACGGCATCCTTTCCGTTCACATGCTGCAAGCGCCGGATAAGTCCTTTTTCTGCATTGACTTCAGCGAGGAGGAATTTGGTCGTGCTGCCGATAGATTTGGCGGACTGACACCTTTGTATAAAGCTTATTATGATAATCTGCAAGCATCAGTCGAAACTGATCTTGGCCATTTTAAGCCAAGAAGGATTGGTCACATTACGCTGATTCAAAAATTTCATCTTGCTTATCCTAAGCCAGCTGCTTTTTTAGAAGAACAGCAACACATTCTCGAGCTAATAAAGAGAAAAGGATATGAACTCGACATAAATACTGCCGGTCTTTTCAAGCCTTTATGTAAAGAAATCTATCCGCCAGCTGAGCTTATAGAACATGCTGCACAGTTGGGAATTCCGCTTATTCCCGGTTCTGATAGTCATGCGGCAGTGGGAATTGGTAAAGGTTTTGAAGAACTAGCTAATTATTCTCTCCAGCTTCCTCAAAGAATAAATGCATAAGTGTGATAGAACAGCTGCGTGGAAGCTTTTGCACTCAGCTGTATACACAGTTGCAAAGAGTGGCGCTCATTTTCTATCCTAATGTGCTTGGAACAGTGTGGGAAAATTTTCAATAACTCAAATAAGAACTAAGTACACCATGTAGTCATTGAGCATTTGCATTTGGTGTACTTAAAGCACGAACTTTACAGATATTAAATCACCTTTAGTTTACTTATGTGTATTAGGTGAGTTAATTTATATTTATTAATGGTCCATCTCCTGTATTAGTTAAAAACTACAGTGATTACAAAAGGATTGTCTTTTTGAAATTAAAAATAAGCGATAGAAATACTCGAACTAATAATGAGATATTTCAAAAGACTGTACACCAAATTGATGTACAGTCTTATATTTAATGTGCTCCTATTTTATTTTCCGTAACTGCGCTGCGTGCTTTGTTGCTCGTTAGCAATTTCTTCAGAAAGCTGATGTCCTTCGATATCCACATTCGGGATAAGCTTATCCAGCCACTTCGGCAGGTACCACGCTGCATCCCCCATTAGTTTCATCACACTTGGCATAATGATCATTCTAACAAGGAAAGCATCGAATAATACGCCGAATGCTTGAGCAATACCCATTGCTTTAATGGTGGAATCCGGTGCAAATATCATTCCGGCAAATACTGAAATCATGATTAAAGCCGCAGCTGTCACCACTGGACCACTATACTTCATTCCGGCATGAATAGCGTGTAAAGGATCTTTTGTCTTCACATACTCTTCTCGCATTCTGCTCACCAGGAATACTTGGTAATCCATTGCAAGTCCAAATAGGATGCCGATAACCAGTACAGGCAAGAATGCTAGAATTGGTCCTTCTTCTGGTATGTTAAGCAAATTGATAAGATTTCCATCTTGCAGGATAAACACACATAGACCAAGCGTTGCAGTGAGTGTAAGCAAGAAACCTAGTACTGCCACTACTGGAATAAGGAGTGAGCGGAATACGATTAACAGTAATACGAAGGCAAAAGCGACAATGATGATTGCAAACTCAGGAATAGCATCATTCAAGCGATCTGAGATGTCGATATTAACCGCTGTAGACCCTGTAACCAGCATTTCCATACTTTCATCCGACAAGTTACGTACGTCTTTTACTAACTCTTTTGTTGTGATATCATTCGGACCTTTTTCAGGTGTAACTGTAATAATGGCAAAGTTACCATTTTCATTTGGCATTGCTGGTGTTACATTTGCCACATGATCTAATTTCTTCAGCTCTTCTACACTGTTAGAGAAGGCTTCGTTTTTATCACCCTCTACATTGGATGCATCTGCGACAATTGTTAGCTGACCATTGAATCCTTCCCCGAAACCTTCCGCCAACAAATCATAGGCTTGCCTTTCAGGTGATTCTTTGTCTTTCATCCCATTGTCCGGCAGCCCAAGCTCTAGGTGCATGACCGGCATACTGATGATTATCAAGATTAGAACGCTCAAAACAGTCAATTTAAGTGGATGCTTTGTGACTAAGCGTCCCATAAAGTTTGTATCTTTCTCTTGTTTTGCTTTCGTTTTCTTTCGTTTAGGAGACATGCGTTTGCCCGCTATTGATAGAACTGCAGGTACCAGAGTTAAAGAAACCAATACCGCAAACAATATGCTGATGGCAGCTGTGACACCCATTACGGATAAGAACGGGATACCGACAACGGTAAGTCCGCAAAGTGCTATGATAACGGTGAGTCCTGCAAATACTACCGCGCTTCCCGCAGTCCCATTCGCTCTTCCAATTGACTCGAACTTGTCATAACCCTGTCCAAGAAATTGACGATGTTTCATAAAGATGAACAGCGCATAATCGATCCCAACTGCTAAACCGATCATTCCAGATAGGGAAAGACTTACAGAGGTTATATCAAAGAATTGGGTTCCAATCATTGTTATCAATATACTTGTACCCAGTCCAATAACTGCAGTCAGGATTGGCAACCCTGCTATTATCAGTGATCCGAATGTCACTGCCAATATAACAAACGCAAGTATTACACCTACGATTTCCGTAAC
The DNA here is from genome assembly GCF_047228925.1 of Terribacillus jepli. Taxonomy (NCBI): domain Bacteria; kingdom Bacillati; phylum Bacillota; class Bacilli; order Caryophanales; family Bacillaceae; genus Terribacillus; species Terribacillus jepli. The sequence continues at coordinate 186,119 of NZ_JBFEGH010000004.1, forward strand.
GCCACCAATTTCCAATTCAGAAAGCGTAATATCTCCACTTAGCTCTGTTTGCAAGCCTTGGTCATTCGCAATCTTCAAGCTATTTTCTAAATGGTCGATAGATGAATCAGGAAGATCTTCTTTCGCTTCTTTATACCTAATGTCAGCGTAAGCTACTGTTTCTTTTTCAGAGATAGTTCCTGAATCAAATGGACTTACAACACTTTCTACATTTTTATCTTCTTTGATCTTGTTTAACGTATCAGTCATTACTGCTTTTCCATCTTCAGACGTCAGTTTGTCTTCATCACCGAATATCACCCGAATGGTCGCTGTAGCAGGACCACTTGGAAACTCTTCATTAATAACATCCAATGCCTTTTCCGACGGGGTATTCGGGATTGACATATTCTCACTAAAACTTGGTTTAGCTAGAAAGGTTAAAACGGCACATGCAAGTATTAGCAATATCCATAAACTAATTACCGTCCCCTTATGCCTTGCAGACCACTTCCCAACTTTATATAAAAACCTTGACATAAATCTTGTTCCCTCCAATATCCTTTTTCTTTTATTATCTTAAAGGATTATAAATAGAAAAAAACGTACATATGGACATGTACGTTTGGGCAATTTCTAAATAATATATTATACATTAATCATGTAAGGAGATAATTCCAGATCGTATAGCCAGAGCTGCAGCTTCGGCTCGAGAACTGACTCCTAATTTGTTGTAGATGTCAGTAAGCCTCGCTTTTACAGTTCTTTCAGAGATATTAAGGTCAATCGCGATTTCTTTGCTCTTTGCACCTCTTGCCACTGCTTCTAATACCTCAATTTCTTTGCCGGATAAGTAGATCTTAGGGTTGATTCTTTGCTTTTCTTCCACTTTTTTATAGGCTTGGATTCTGGCCATCATATCAGAATTGATAAGCGTATCCCCTCTAATTGCAGCATCCAATGTCCGAAATAAGTTTTCTGGGCTTGTATCTTTTAACAAATAACCTTTAGCACCGTACTCCATTCCTTCTGCCATCAGTTTATCTTCATTATAAGTTGTCAATATAATGACCGGAATAGCAGGATACTTTAATTTGATTTCTTTAATTGCCTCTAAGCCAGTCATTTCAGGCATATATAAGTCCATCAAGATGATATCAGGGGTCAGCTCTCCCGCTAATTTGACTGCTTCTTTTCCATTTTCAGCTTCTCCTATGGTTTCAAAATCATCATTCAAATCCACAAGGAGTTTCAAACCTTCTCTGACTACTAAGTGATCATCAACAATCAGTATTTTATGTGACATTACAGTTCTCCTTCTAACGGTACAGTGACGATTATTTCGGTTCCCGTTCCTTCTTTGCTTATAATACGGATGTCTCCGTTCAAACTCCTCACTCTTTCCTGTATACCAAGCAAGCCATAATGGCCTTTCCTCCCTAACTTGTTCATTGCCTGAAACCCTATACCATCATCTTTAACCTTCATTTCCATAGCATTTTTTTCTTTATGGATATACACCTGTACAGTATCAGCATGAGCATGCTTTGCTGTATTGGTGAGACATTCAGATAAAATTCTCTGACTTTGTTCAGCTACTAGAGATGAGATTTCTTCATCAAAGTTGTAGTCTAAGACACATTGGATGCCAGTTGTCATCGTAAAGTTATTTATTCGCTCTTCCACTTGCTGCGAGAAACTAATATTGGTATGTGACCTCATATCATCAATGACATGACGAGCTTCTGCTAAAGATTCGCTTACTCTTGAAATGGCTGTATTTACTAGTTCTCCTGCTTTGTCTTTATCATCGAGGCTCAAATAAGTCTTTGTAGCCTCGAGCTGCATTTTTAAACCTACTAAACCTTGTGCTAAAGTATCGTGTAAATCACGTGCCATTCGCTGCCGCTCATTGTGTAGTGTAAGCCTTTCAACTTCTTTATAAGCTACTTCTAATTCTCGCAATAATCTTTCCGAACGTATTTTAGCATTGACTTGATTAAAAAAGATACGAGCGTATGCAATCAATACAACCATATTAGGTATTGCAATTAAGGTGTAAGCAACAATTTTCCCCATATCCACCAATACTAATGAACTGCTGCAGAACATGAACAAAATAAAAGCTATATAATAACGTTTCTTTCTCCCAATTACCCCCATAGTCTGGCTAAGCAGCAAAGGATACAACGTCATTATTGGGACAGGATATACTTCATTGAAAACTGCACATATGTACACAATAACCCCTTGTATAATAAAGTATAACCACGCCTTTTCCAGCAATAATTCATTGGAATACCAATAAACCGCTGCAAATAAACAGTGAAGTATTGAAAATACTACTATTCCTGTATAAGAAGAATGTTCGTGTATTTCTATGCCACATGTTACGGCCAAAGAAATCAAAATGAAAATCAGCCCTGGTATCCGAGCAGCCAGCATATTATTTTTTTCAATGCTATGTTTATGATTAGACTCTAATTCCGTCATTAAATTATTTTCATTTGGCATCGATCCAACCGCCTCTCTTAACCATTATTATATAATAGTTACATTTATTTTAATTGCACGTTAGTACTGCCCTTTTGGGCATGTTCATTTTCAAAGCAGCAGAAACAGGAGCTGTACACTTTGTACACTCCTTATTTTGCCCTTTGATTATTTAAGCAAAGTAATAATTGTTCGGATTCCTATATTTGCCCTTTCTTCTGCAGTATATATATTGCAAAGCATCTTATGCTTCAAAAGAGAATCATGATCAAGACAGTAGTTCCTCAGTATATATTGAACTTGAACAAATATAAAAGCTATAATTGGTTAACAAACTTTATTTTTATATAATTGCGTGAAAAAGGATGCAAATCATGCCCATTAATTCTTTTGACAACTATCCGATGAACTGGAAGCCAATAATCGATAAAACGAAAAAGCCTATTTATAAAGCCATCGCAGAGCAATTGGAGCAAGATATAATAAATGGTAACTTATTACCCGGGACAAAACTTCCCCCACAGAGAGAACTGGCTGATTATTTGGATTTGAACTTAAGCACCATTTCAAAGGCTTTTAAAGTCTGCGAGTTAAAAGGATTGCTGAGCGCCGCTGTTGGAAGTGGTACATTTGTTTCATATGATGCTTTATCAAATGCATATTTACTCGAGGATACGAAACCGAAGCATCTAATAGAAATGGGTGCGACCCTGCCGGATGATGCTTCATACGAACCTCTCCTGCTTCAACTGAAAAGCATGCTGCAAGAGTCGGATTATGAAAAATGGTTCAGTTATGGTCGGCCAGGTGAAAGTAATTGGCAAAAAGATGCAGCGGTAAAGCTAATTCGAAGAGGCGGATTTGAGACATCTATTGAGCAAATCTTGTTTGCAAATGGCGCTCAGAATGCGATTGCCGCTGCATTGGCAAGTCTGTGTAAGCCTGGAGATCGCATAGGTGTTGACCTTCATACATACCCCGGTTTAAAAACGGTTGCTTCTATGCTCAGTGTGCAAATTGTTCCGATAAAATCAGAGAACTATGAAATGAGCCCGGAATCACTTGAATATGCATCTAAGAATGAAAACATTAAGGGTGTATATTTGATCCCGGACTATCACAATCCTACTGCTTCCTTTCTGTCTATTGGGAAACGACAAAGGATTGCAGAAATTGCAAAGAAGTATAACTTGTTTGTAATAGAAGATGCATCGTACCACTTACTTAACAAAGATCCGTTGCCCGCACTTGCATCATTTGCCCCCGATCAGGTCATTCATATTGCGAGCTTATCAAAATCATTGGCTCCAGGGCTGCGACTGGCATATGTAGCTGTGCCAAATCAATTTAAGGAGTCGATCTCAAAGGCGCTATACAATTTAAACATAACCGTTTCCCCGCTGCTAGCAGAACTAACAGCACGCACGATCGTGTCCAATCAATTCGAAGTCTTAATTAAAGGCCACCGCGAACAGACGATTCAAAGAAATCAGATCGTAAATAAGTATTTTGAGGACTACACATGCTTAGGTGTTGAAACAGGCATCTTTCGTTGGTTGTTATTACCCGGTAAGATTACCGGTGCTGCGTTCGAAACATTAGCGGCACAACAAGGTGTGCAAGTGTACGCGGCAGAACGTTTTGTCGTCGGCAATAGCTCTCCAGAAAGAGCTGTAAGGATTTCCGTATGTGCACCCAAAACCATCGAGGAGCTAGAGCAAGGATTATCTATCCTTAAACAGCTGCTAGACACAATAAAGTAATATTGTTCGCCATACAATTATCGTATTGTATGGTTTTTTTGTCCATGCTATGATAATGCAAACCTAGGTTGGAGTATAAATTGTTATAAAGAGGTGATTTCAATATTGGATAGTAAAACGGATGTAAGAGAGCAATCAGCTTTGGTACAAAGCTATGTTCGTTCTTCGGAAAAACAAATAGCATTATACAAGCGTACATTATTCGTTGTTAGTATCTCACAGATTTTCGGAGGTGCAGGATTAGCAGCTGGGGTTACCGTCGGTGCACTTATTGCCCAGCAAATGCTTGGAACTGACGCGTATGCCGGCCTGCCTACAGCTTTATTCACTTTAGGATCAGCAGGAGCCGCATTTTCTGTTGGAAGGCTTTCACAACGTTACGGGCGCCGGGCAGGTCTTTCGGCTGGATTTATCGTTGGCGGACTTGGAGCTATAGGAGTCATCTTTGCAGCAGTTATGAATAGTATTCTGCTATTATTTGCTTCCTTATTTATTTATGGAGCGGGAACAGCTACCAATCTGCAAGCTCGTTATGCAGGCACTGATTTAGCAAACAGCAAACAACGAGCGACTGCTGTTAGTATGACGATGGTTTTCACGACATTCGGTGCAGTAGCAGGACCGAACTTAGTGAATGTAATGGGAAGTTTTGCTGAGTCTATCGGTGTTCCATCAATTGCAGGTCCGTTTATATTAGCAGCGGCAGCTTACATTTTAGCAGGTCTTGTTCTATTCATTTTACTTCGTCCGGAACCATTGGTTATTGCCAAAGCGATTGAAGCTGCGAAACAAGACCATCGTACGAGTGAAGATACCAATACATCTCGACACACAAACAACCGAGGCATTATAGTTGGTGCAACCATTATGATTCTTACACAAATTGTCATGGTAGCGATCATGACAATGACACCGGTGCACATGAACCATCATGGACATGGATTAGGCACAGTAGGCCTTGTAATTGGTTTTCATATAGGTGCCATGTATCTCCCCTCTTTATTCACAGGCTTTCTTGTTGATAAATTTGGGCGTATAACCATGGCAATTGCTTCTGGTGTGACATTGCTTCTAGCAGGCTTAATTGCAGCATTAGCACCTGGAGATTCAATGGTTCTTCTTGTCATTGCCCTATCTTTACTTGGATTAGGATGGAATTTTGGTCTGATAAGCGGTACTGCACTCATTGTTGATTCAACTGAAACAACCACACGCGCAAAAACCCAAGGTACAGTGGATGTTTTGATTGCATTCTCTGGTGCTGCCGGCGGCGCTTTATCCGGAATGATTGTAGCAGTTTCCAGTTTTCCAACATTATCAGTTATTGGAGGGATTCTTTCCATTTTATTGATTCCAGTTATGATTTGGTATCGTCGAAGTAGAATTTAAGACGTGTATCTCATAATCGAAAGCATTGCAGTGTCTTGAAAAACAGGCTGTACCCAGTATTGTGTACAGCCTTCTTGAATAACATTTGCTGCCAATGGACGTATAACACTTTACTTGATATGCAATGAACCTGAAAATGACTTCAGATTCTGTTGAAAACTATATCCAGAAAGTACAGAAAGACAGTCCATTCCTCAGTCCAAATGATAATGTGACATATTAATCAATGATAATTAGACAACCTATAATACATCTTATGCAAACCGATATATTATCAAAGTTAACAATCAATGATGTTAACCTATCCTGTTTTAAGTTAATCCATTCTGAAAACGTTATCTGCTTAAAGAGTAATTTCAATAATATCCGTTGTTTCGTTTGGTACGATGACTACTGTTTTTATCAAGGAAGAAGTCTTTACGTTTTTCTTGTCTAAAATCCACTCCTTTGTACTTTTAGCTGTAGTTTCGTTGATACCGATCTCATAATTGTCCCCAATGATGGTTTTAAGTTTTATGTTTTGATCTCCTTTTACTACCCTTAATTCGGCTTCTGGGTAGCTTGCTACATCACCAGATGTTATTCCTTTATTCGATATTGATAAGAGATAATGTTGTTCAGGATCTGCGTTCGTAAATTTGATCTCTACTGTCCTGGATTTCAAAGCACCATTTGTCTCGCTGGCATCATTATCGTTTGATGAGGAACAGCCAATCAGCAGCAACGTGACGAGCAGTAAATAAATCAATCTTCTGATAATAAGCACCTCGATTTCCTGAAAAACAATTATCCCCTTCCATTTTACAATATTCAGTGGTTTCATTAGCTGGATTTGTAAAAATTACATATAAAGGCTGTGATATGAAGTGGGCTTATAAGTAGTTTCTGCTTCATACTAGTAAATTTACATCTATGTATCCCTCCCCACTTTCGTATAAGTTTTTCTTCCAACAAGCTTAAACTACCTTCGGCTATTTTTGTATAGGTACACATTTCTAGTGGAGAATTATAATCTAGAAAGGAATAATAGCTTGTAAAAGCCCGTTTTTGATTGTATTCATCTTTCCTATAGTCATTATCTTCTGCTAATCTACCCAAAATAGATGAAAAAACTGGCGAGTTATACGATTCGTATAATATTCCGAGGTAGTTCCAAAATACTCAGTAAATGCCTGCTCTCTAAGCAGACTTTTCAGCGTGTAAAGCAGAAAAAGAGTACTTAAAAGTTACGTTTTCTGTGAAGCTGTTGATGACCTTCTCACCAAGATGACGTAGGAAATAACAGCAAGTATACTCGTCATAAAAATCGTTATTCCGAATGGAACAGCAGACCCTTCTCCGGCAATACCTACTAAAGGAGAAGTGATAGCCCCTAATGCAAATTGAAGACTGCCTAATACGGCGGCAGCACTACCGGCAATGTGTCCTTGTGACTCCATGGCCAATGTAAAAGAAATCGGTGCAATTATGCCAATGGCTACCGCGAACAAGAAGATTGCAAGGAACAAAGCTATGAAAGGCCCGTGAATTAGCACGATTATCAATATGACAACCGTAGTGATGACAGCTAACAACAGCCCACTTTGGAAAATACGGTGTTCGTTTAACTTCCCGGAAAGTCGTTTGACAAGCTGTGATCCTAGAATAATACCAAGCCCGTTCAAAGCGAAAAGGACCGAAAACAGCTGAGGTGATATACCATACATATTTTGATAAATAAATGGTGTCCCGGAAACATAGGCAAACACACCAGAGAACAATATACCATTGACTAGGGCATACCCCATAAAGCTTTGGTCACGAACAAGCGAACCGTAATTTTTTAATACTTCTCTGAAATTTCCTGCTACACGTTGCTCAGCAGGCAAGCTTTCTTTTATTCCCCATGTGGTAAGGGCTGTTAAGATAAGTCCTAAAATACCTAGAAAAAGAAACACGCCAATCCATGAAGTAAACGAAGTTATAGCACTCCCGGCAGTAGGCGATACTAATGGAGCAACATTGCTGATCATCGTCAGTAATGCTATGAACTTCACCATTTCCACTCCACTGTAGCGATCGCGAACAATCGCACGAGAAATGACAAGCCCAGCAGAAGCGACGAATCCTTGCATGAAGCGCAAAACTATGAACATACCGATGTTTGGTGAAAAAGCACATGCTATCGAAACTATAAAATATAGCAGCATCGAGATGAATAAAGGCTTCCTTCTCCCATGCACATCGCTTAAAGGTCCTGCCACGAGCTGCCCCAAACCTAACCCTAATAAACCGGCAGTCAGGCTCGCTTGAATCAAAGATGCCGTTGTATTGAAGTCATGCATCATTTTTGGCAGCGATGAAAGATACATATCAACGGTAAAAGGCCCTAGCGCTGAAAATGCTGCTAACAATAGGGCCATTCTAATAGATTTATCTTTGGTCTTATTATTCATTTAGTCACTACTCCTTGGTCACACCAATTTACTTATTTCATTATTTTTTCATTCATCTAAAAGGAACTCTCTTAATTTATCTACGGCAATCTGTTCGTCAACTCCACTAACAACCAAGGTGATCTCATCCCCGCCCTCTACATGTAAATCCATCACTTTCATTATTTTTTTCCCATCGGCGGATACACCGTTTTTAGTGAGTATGACATCACTATTAAACGCACAGGCTCTTGACACGAAAATGGCAGTATTTCTTGCCTGCAGCCCACGAGGGATTCTCACTGACAATTTTGTCATCAGCATATTTTCCACCCACCTCCTTTCCTTTAAAAACTAAGAATTGTTCCTCTTTGTATCCCAGTTAAGATTCATTGCAAAATCTTATTTAACCTTTCTCCCGCAGCTAGTCAACTTGCTTTGTCGGGCGAATGTTTATCTCACTTACCACGGCGGCCATGATTACGACAACTTTATTCCATGTTAGTCAATGCATTCTGGTTATCAAGCGCTTGGTTTTATTTTAGGTGCGAGTTACTCATATAACAAATACTTATATCTTATATCTTGATATGCTTGAAAAGCATTTCTGATCGTATATACTAAACAGTAGAAGGAGGATGGAAGGTGGAATTACGAGTTCTTCGTTACTTTCTTACTGTCGCCAGAGAAGGCAGCATCACAAAGGCAGCCAATTTCCTGCATGTTACACAGCCAACTCTGTCAAGACAATTAAGAGATCTTGAACAAATCCTAGGAAAAAAACTCTTCATCAGAAGCAGCCACAGTATCTCCCTCACAGAAGAGGGGATTCTTTTAAAAAAGAGGGCCGAAGAAATTGTCTATATGGTCGATAAATTAGAGACTGAATTCAGCTCCATGAAAGAAATGGTAAGTGGTGATGTTTATATAGGCGGCGGGGAAACCGACGCCATAAGGCATATTGCCCAGATAATCAAAGAATTGCAGAAGAAATACCCGAATATACGGTATCATCTGTATAGCGGCAATGAAGAAGATGTAACGGATCGGCTTGACAGAGGCATACTTGATTTTGGTATTTTGATCGAACCCGCTGACTTATCGAAATACAATCACCTGAATATTCCAGCCAAAGATCTATGGGGTGTTGTCATGAAAAAAGACAGCCCTCTTGCAGCCAAAGATACTATTACCGCAACTGATTTGTTACATCTCCCTCTAATCTGTTCCAGGCAGGCCATGAACCGGAGCTATTCAAAAAATGAAATTGCTGATTGGTTTGGTGAGAACCTGGATAAGCTGAATGTCGTGACGACTTATAATCTGGCCTATAATGCTGCCATTATGGTGGAAGAAGGTATTGGTTACGCCATTACCCTTGATAAAATAGCGAATACGTCAGAAGAAAGCGCGCTTTGTTTCAAGCCGTTAGAGCCGAAAATCGAATCTGGTTTAAGCCTTGTGTGGAGGAAACATCAGGTTTTTTCTGCAGCTGCGGATATATTCCTCAAAGCTGTTCAAGCAGAATTTATAAGACGATAATTGACTCTTCCGACTGTAAAGGAAAGGATGTCCTTCAATCTCAGGACATCCTTTTTACTTCATCACACAATTACAATGTACTTGTATCGATTACGAAGCGATAACGTACATCGGAAGCTAACACTCGTTTATATGCTTCATCAATTTGATCAGCTGAGATGATTTCGATTTCAGGAACAATTTCATGTTTCGCACAGAAGTCCAACATCTCTTGTGTTTCACGGATTCCGCCGATCATGGATCCTGCGAATGTACGACGCTGACTGAGGAGATTAAACACATTCAGTTCTAACGGTTCTGCAGGTGCGCCGACATTAACGAGGGCACCATCCAGTTTTAAAAGGGAAAGATACGCATCCATATCGATTTTTGCGCTCACTGTATTAAGAATCAGATCAAATGAGCCGGCCAATTTTTTAAATGTGTCCGGATCACTGGTGGCATAGTAATTTTCTGCCCCGAACTGAAGACCGTCTTCTTTTTTCTTCAGGGATTGAGAAAGTACCGTAACCTCAGCACCCATGGCATTGGCAATCTTAACAGCTAAATGTCCAAGACCGCCCAGCCCCACTACTGCCACTTGCTTACCTGGACTGGCATTCCAATGATTAAGAGGTGAGTACGTAGTGATACCTGCACACAATAAAGGTGCAGCGGCATCGAGTTCGATACCGTCCGGAATGCTAAGGACAAAATCTTCCGTTACGACAATATGACTGGAATAGCCGCCTTGCGTAGGCTGTCCATATTTATCGACTCCAGCGTAAGTTGGAACATTTCCTTCATGACAGTACTGTTCCTCCCCTTTGTGGCAGTTATCGCATTTGCCACAGGAATCGACCATGCAACCGACCCCTACTCGGTCTCCGACTTTATACTTTGTAACATCAGATCCTACATCTGTTACGATTCCGGCAATTTCGTGACCCGGAACGAGTGGATAATCCACCGGTCCCCATTCACCGTGGGCAGTATGTATATCTGAATGACAGATACCGGCGAATTTAATCTCGATGAGGACATCATGTGCATCAAGATCACGTCGTTCAATTTCAGCAGGACGGAAATGTTTGTCCGGACCATCAACGGCTCTTGCTTTAGCGATTACCATAACATCAACCTCCAAAGTAATTAGTTTGATCGCAAGAGTATCAGCTTGGAAATGTTTAAATTACAGCTTCCATCTCTTGGCTAAAATAATCCTAAGCTATAGAGTGGACTCTAAGTCAAGGGAAAACAAAATCTTATGCGACATGAAATAAAAAAATATTGCCGTCCAGCAAAGAGATTGTTAAAATGACTTCACATTCACGACTATTAAACCAGTTTAGGAGCGATATCATGAAAACCTATACGATCAGTGAAGTCGCAAAAGTATTAAACGTAACAGCGTACACCTTGCGATACTATGATAAAGAAGGGCTCTTGCCCTTTGTCGAACGCACAAGCAAGGGTCAAAGATTGTTTAAGGAATCCGATATTGCCGCTTTAAAAGTGATCGAATGTCTTAAAGCTACCGGGTTGCCAATAAAGGGAATCAAGAGTTTCATTGATTGGTGTTCGGATGGAGATGCCACTTTACAGCAGCGTTTTGACATGTTTGTGGAACGAAAAGCCGCTGTGGAAAGACAAATAAGGGAACTTCAGGATACATTGGGACTCATCGATCATAAATGCTTATATTATAAGGAGGCATTGGAAGCCGGAACCGAAGCAATTCATAAACAGGATAAAATAGAAATACCAGTAACAACGAATTAACAAAGAAGGCATCCTTTGATATAGATGCCTTCTTTTTATCTTACGAAAAGATATTAAAAGTTTTCTCTTGCCATAGAGTCAGCTCTAAGGTGTAGGCTTAATTTATCGCAATAAAGGAGGGCTTAAAATGACAATTGAAAACAAAGTAGTAGTAATCACCGGTGCTTCTTCAGGAATTGGGGAAGCAACTGCAAAGTTATTAGCCGAAAAAGGAGCAAAAGTTGTCCTTGGTGCTCGCCGTGAAGATAAATTAAAAGCATTGGCTGATGACATTCAAAACGCTGGCGGACAAGCTGCTTATCACGTCACAGATGTTGTGAACCCAGATGACAGCAAGGAGCTTATTCAACTAGCGAAAGATTCATTTGGCGGTGTCGATGTCATCTTCTTGAACGCCGGTCTCATGCCTAATGCACCTCTGTCTGCACTAAAAACAGATGAATGGAACAGTATGATCGACGTGAATATCAAAGGTGTCTTGAACGGCATCGCGGCTGTATTGCCTACCTTCACATCACAAAAATCCGGTCACATCATCACTACTTCCTCCGTGGCCGGGCTTAAAGCTTACCCAGGCGGCGCTGTGTATGGCGCAACCAAGTGGGCTGTTCGTGATCTGATGGAAGTTTTGCGCATGGAATCTGCCCAAGAAGGAACCAATATCCGCACAGCTACAATTTATCCTGCTGCAATCAATACGGAATTGTTAGAGACAATCACGGATAAAAACACTGCTGAAGGCATGACTGCCATGTACGAACAGTATGGCATCACTCCTGATCGAGTTGCCAATGTTGTAGCGTTCGCAATCGATCAGCCAGAAGATACAAATGTTAACGAATTTACAATTGGACCTACAAATCAACCTTGGTGATATGATACACAATTTGGCTGTCGAGATTTTCTCGTCAGCCCTCTTTTACTTTTTAACATTAAAATTCAAGGAAGCATTGATTGAGGAGGAATGTAAATAATGACCAATACATGGCCGAAGGAAGAATTAACTAAAATAAAAGAAGCAGATGATCTACACATCTCTCCGTTTCGCGAAGACGGGATCACTTATGGAACTCCGACTTGGATTTGGTCGGTGGTGGTCGGAGAAAATCTTTATGTGCGGGCTTACAGTGGACAGAATTCACGTTGGTATAATGCTGCATTACAACAGAAAGCTGGGCGAATCACTGTCGATGGTATGACGAAAGAAGTGATTTTGGAGACTGTCGAAGTTTCTATCAACGACAAAATCGACGAAGCATATAAGGCAAAGTACAACAGCAGTCCCTATCTTGGGCCGATGATTGCCACAAAAACGCGTGCTGCGACAATCAAGATTCTGCCGCGCGAGAATTAATGTACTGCAAAAGTGCAGTTCAGTCTAAAAAAAGACTGTACACAACTTTCGTGTACAGTCTTTTTTGCGCTTGCTTATAGGAACAAACCTACAATCGTACCAGTCAATATGGATCCCATTGTAGCAACCAACAGAACCTTCAAACCAACTTTAGCAAGCAGGCTAGCCTGCTTTTGGTCGATAGCTTGTACCGTTCCCAAGATCATACCGATAGAAGAAAAGTTAGCAAATGAAATCAAGTAAGCTGAAACGATACCTACTGTTTTTGTAGACATATCCGGGATCAGATTAACAAAATCCATGATTGCTACAAATTCATTGGCAGCTACTTTGGTTCCCATAACAGAACCTGCATTCAGAATTTCGGAGCCAGGTATCCCCATGATAAATGCGACAGGCGCAAAAACATACCCGATAAGTTCCTGGAAGGTCATCCCTACTATGCCATCCAGGATAAAGTTGATCATAGCCAGCAACGCCATATAGGTGATTAACATTGCGCCTACGATTAGTGCCGTTTTACCACCTAATAACGTACCGTTACCGATAGCTTCAAAGAATGACTTATCCGTATTCATTTCTTTTATATCGATGTCATAGTCTTCTTCGCTTCTGACAGGAGCAACAATGGATGATAAAATCAGACCTGAAAATACGTTTATCGGGAGTGCCACCAGCACATACTCAGCCGGAATGAGCTGTAAATAAGCTCCGAGAGTGGAACAAGATACCGCTACAAGAGAAGAAGTAGCCACGATGAACAGACGGTTTGGACTAAGCTTGTGAATTTGCGATTTGACAGATATGATTGCAGTTGTATCTCCGAATATCATGGAATTAACAGCGACAAATGATTCAACTTTAGGAAGTCCAGTTATTTTGGAAACCAAACCACCTACATACTTGATTGCCAATGGAAGTATTCTCGTATAAGTCAAAATTGAAAGCAATGCCGATACAAAAATAATCATCATAAGAACATCGAGGAAAAAATAACCTTTCGTTGACAAGTCACCAAATACAAATGAAATACCTTCATGTCCGAAGGAAAGTACTTTAGAAAATACATCTACTATTTTCTTTATGATCGTTCTGCCGATTGAAGTATTCAGCAAAAACCAAGCCAATACAAGCTGAACAGCCAGCATGATACCGGTTGCCCGATAATTGATATTCTTTTTGTCATTTGACATCGCCCATGCAATAGCGACTAAAACAAGTATTCCTAAAACTCCAATAACAATAGACACTCCATTTACCTCCCACCCTGCAGAACCAAAGATAGTCAACAGTGCAATCCTTATTTACTTAGCTTTGGAAAATTTCAATATGTGAAACGGTTTTGTTAGGAAAGAAGCTGACTTACCTACAGTAATTACGTCTCTATTAAAATTTTTCGTTCCAACTACATGATCAACTTTAAACCCATTTTTATAAGTAAGCCTAATCACTGTCAAATGTACCCCAAAACTATTGTCATCTATTATGACATATTTGACATTCCATGATAACACTTTTAGAATTAGTTATATTATTTACATTTTTCCTAAAATACTCTTAAATAAGCCAATGAATTTCTCCAATTGAAATTACCAAACCAATAACTTCATTATGCCTTAACGGCTCAACAAAAATTCCACACAGCAGAAAGGTTCATCAAGAAATTGTATAAATAACCGTACCGATAACATCTGAATGTGTGCAGCTATATAAATAGATTTCAATAATGTTAAAGTCTATATTTGTATTGATTGGTTAAATGATTCTTCTTTAAAAGGATCATTGTGTTATCAAACGATGATATACGTTATACTAATTTATTTATGCCTGATGATGATCGAACATCATTGGTTCTCAAAAATGGATATCTCTCTCCTTCCAGAGTAGGCCCACATACATTTCTGGTTAATCTAAACCTACCATATTAAATAAACTGTACGAGTAAGAATCGGAGGCATTCTTACTCGTACAGTCAATAGAACACTGCATCTACAAAATTAAACTCTTTGTCAGCAACTGCAACAGTTTCTGTAAAACGTTAGGATGCTACTTAGGCTATCTCCTAACATTAACTCTTATTACTCATCATAAGCCTTAACGTTTCTTCAAGACCCTCCCTGAAAGAAGTTGAGGGAATGGAACCGATTCGTTTTTCGTACTTTTCCCCATTCAACACAAAACCTTCTTTCGTAAGATACATGATCTCCACAATTTCTCTCATAAACGAATCAAACATTCCAATGAAACGAATCGCATTTTTAGTTAAAGGGATAACTACCTTTCGATTTCCAGTTATTCGGCGAGCAATCTTGATGATTTCTTTACCTGAAATCAATCCCGTTCCGGGGATGTTCCAGTTTTCCCCATAGGAATCGTCTTTTTCTGCTATATTTACAATCATTTTGGCAGCATCCGGCAAATATACGTATTCACGAGGCGTTTTCAAATTCCCAATAAAAATAGAGGTTTTATTTGCCGCCATCCCTTCCAGAGTGGGCTGCAAATAAGAATTTTGTGAAGTAGAACCGTAATAATCCGGCAACCTAACAATTAACGGTTTTGCCTTTTTCCATTTGTTACTGAATATCAATTGCTCGAATTCCATTCTTATTTTACCTTTTTTTGTGTGTGGATGTCGCGGGTGATTCTCATCCCCTTTCGCCGTCTGATGTCCATATACGTAAATGCCATCCACAATGACTATTCTTTTCTCCAGCTTTTCTGCTGCTTTCATTACACTTTCGCCGAGCAAATGAAGTTTTTCTTCCATCTCTTGATATTTAACATTTGCGCATTGAAATATAACCTCTGCCTCTCCCACTGCCTCGACAATAGATTGGTAATCGAATATATCTCCCAGTTTGTATGTTAATTTTGGATTGCAGTGGTGCTTTTCCATCAATTTATTTAATTTACTTTGGGAGCGTCCAAAGGCAATAACTTTTATTCCTCTGTCCAGTAATTCAGAAACAATAACTTGCCCTGTTCCACCAGTTGCTCCTAATACAATCGCAGTTTTCATATCTTAGAACCACCTTTTATTTAGTGATTAATCAATAAATAAACATCAAAACTAATGTGCGTAAGTTAGTCTCATAACGTGAACAAAACAACTACTATAGCTGTAATTCCTAGTCCAATGGACAAAGTGGAAAAAGAAGATTCTTTTTTATTTTCATTCATTGGTATCACCTCCTCTACCTCTTTAAGATTAATTCACAATATATCTTTGACCCAACCAACTAATGATACAAACGAGAGTAATTATGGAAAAAGTACATTATTAGTTATTAATTGATCAATAACTAGACATTAAATAAATAACCAACTTGATTATTTATTTTCTATTTTCATCAATAAGCACAGGGAAATCTAAGAAATAAGAAATATTACATAACATGCCTCGAGCTAGAAAAGTAGTTACTTCTCTTTCGGCATTCTCTATCCCAGCTGATTTAAACCGTTCTAAAGTGTAGCTTCTGATAAGGGCCAAGCCTTTCTTTGTAGCTTCCCGTATTGCTTCTTCTGTTACTGAAATTCCTATTACCTGCAAAGCGATCTCATTGGGATGTAATACAGACAGTTCTTCATAAGCTTCAATCATTTTGATAACAAGTTTTTCTGAGCTCGACTCAACATCTTTAAAAGTTTGAATAATTCTATCAAACGCACGATCTAAGGCTGCGATAAATAACTCTTCTTTTGTTTTAAAGAATTTAAATACATAGGGCTGTGATATACCCGCTTTTTCTGCAATATGCGCAGTAGTTGTATTATAGTAACCTTTTTTCGCAAATACTTCTAATCCCGCTTCAAGAATATCTTC
This sequence comes from Terribacillus jepli, assembly GCF_047228925.1. Lineage (NCBI taxonomy): Bacteria > Bacillati > Bacillota > Bacilli > Caryophanales > Bacillaceae > Terribacillus > Terribacillus jepli. The sequence goes on from NZ_JBFEGH010000004.1 coordinate 202,640, forward strand.
CTTACGATTTCCCTTTTTTGGTCTTACCATATTAAGCACCCATTCTTTTTATTTATTGATTAATCAATTACAAATTATAATAATACATTTTTGCACTTGCCGCAAGTACAATGACAATTTTTTGAGGAGTTCAACATACAATGAATCGCTTATTTTGCTGTTCAATCTTACTAATATTTAGTCCCTTGTACTTTTTCATACAACTTCTTGGCAAATACAGACGCACTACCGCAAGAAATTTTAAAAACTATCTTGAAAAACATTTTATATCACATTACCTTCTAAGAAAGGAGGAAAAAATGTGAAAACAAAAATTGAAGAATTACCTGAATCAAGGATCGCTTACTTCCGAAATGTTGGAGAATATGGTGAGAAGCAAAATAAACAACTAATGGAGTCGTTTAAAAAGTGGTTGCATTCGAACGGTGAATTTGATCATTCACCAATTTTAGGTATACCACGGGATAACCCTGCAGTTACTCCTAAAGAGGAATGTCGTTATGACGTTTGCGTTATGATTGATGCAAATTCTGCAGTATCAGAACCTGCTCAAATTGGTTATCTTTCTGGTGGGAAATACGCTGTCTTCTTGCTAGATCATACCAAAGAGGCAGTCAGCGGATTTTGGGAAAATGTTTTTTCAGCGATCGAAAAGAATCATCTCTCAGTCAGAGAACAGCCAATCATAGAAAGATACACGCAGCAAATGGTAGATAATCATCTGTGTGAAATTTTGGTGCCAATTCAGTAACAGGTGGGACTTCTCCCACCTTTCTTTTTCGTATATCGCTAAAATCCAATGGATTGTCAAAAGGAGTGAACGATATAAAATCAACCAATGCAATCTACAAAGAAGTCCAAAAGCCGCGGCAGACTTTACTTTTGCTGATTGTCTTTTCCATTGCTGCAATAATGTGGACCGGTTTTGTCCGGCAAGTTGTCTTAGGAATTCCCATAGGTGATAAACCTGCTCCAGATGGTGTACTGATTGCCTGTTGGATTGTTTTTGGCATGGCTCTCCCTGTTATCTCACTTACATCGATAAAACTGATCATTGAAGTCCACGAGGATGGCCTTTATATTCGCTACACTCCTTTTCATCTTCACTATAAAAAATTCTTATTCAAGGACATAAAACAATATAAGCCGCTATCCTACAGACCATTGGAACGTTTTGGCGGCTGGGGATTCAGAGTGAATTTCAAAGGAGAAACAGGTTATATCTTAAGTGGGAAAGAAGGGATAGAACTGACTCTAAAATATGAAACCGTTGTAATCAGCACTGATAAACCAGAAGAGTTAATAGAGGCAATGCATGTTTTCAATGCATAGTCTTTTTTACAGATCACTATCCTTTCATCAAGAGCTGTAAAGTTGGTTGTCAGTTGCAAAAAAAGAAATTTATAAATGCATATTGGCATTAGGGCAACGTTTGTTTAACTCATGTAAAAATTCTTTTTTGTAATCTGGTGAAATTGTAACACTTCCCCAAAGTCCTTGTTTATAAAATATTTCGATTGCGTCCCTGGATGACAAAACCCTGTAACCCGAGAAAATATTATTAGAAAGGGTAACGCTTGTAATCTTGTCGTATGGAATTCGGCTTACAAATGGTCCCCCTTTAACTAATAAGTAATCTGGATTAGAATTCAAAAAGCCGACCACAAAATAATACTTACCCCGATTACAAAAACCGAAAGCAATAGGAGAAATTCAACCAAGACAATTCCACCAAATATAATTAATGGCCAAAATGATGCCAACCAGAGTATAAAGACGGCTATCATGATGAAATGAACGAAAAAGGCATCTATTTTCGGACGAAAAACCACTGTATTGTATTCACCCCCAAATAAATATACGACTTCCTAACTACAAAGTTTCACACACTGCAAAAAAGCTGCCGGGAAACCCCAGCAGCTTATTCAAGACATATTTATTCCTTATCCAATGCGCGCAACGCAGGTCCTTCCACAACTTCACCAACAGCTGTAAAGCGGGAGCCGTGACAAGAGCAATCCCATGTATGATCGGCATCATTCCAGGAGACTGGACAGCCATTATGGGTACAGGAGGCACTCATTTCGTGCAACTCCCCGCTGTCATCCCGGTAATACGCCATTGTCTGACCATCTTTCTTGAGGATGGCACCTTTTCCGTTAGGCAGATCTTCTGGCTTTACAACCGTTTCATTGCTGATGCGATTCACATCGTCTTCGCCGATGCTTGCGGATTCTTTTTCTTCGATTACCCTGCCGATTCGATATAAATCAGCAAACTGATTGTCTTTTCCTTCAATCAAGTCAGCGAGCAAAGTGGCGGCGGCTACACCATTGGATAAGCCCCATTTGCCGAAGCCGGTTGCGGTGTAGATTCCAGGTGCATCGTCGCTGACTTTCCCGATGAATGGCAACTGATCGGTTGTAAGTAAGTCATGGCTGGACCAGTGCTCATACAATTCATCCACGCCAAACTGCTCATCGGCGAATTGATAGATTTTCTCATATCGATCGAGTACAGAGGATCCATCCCCCGTCACATGGGATTCCCCGCCGACAAGCACATAGTGATCATCCCCTTTTTTCAAGCTCCTGATGGAACGTTTCGGAGATTCGAGACTGATATACATGCCCTTAGGATAAGGTTTTTGGGACTTGATGGCGATTCCGTATGAGTTCTTCGGATTCATATTCGAAGAGAAGTATTGATTCTCTACTTGTAATGGGAAATGTGTGGCGCTGACAACATAATTGGCTGTGATCGTGTAACCACTTTCGGTATGCACGACTGGACGGGCCTCTGTATCGAAAGACACAGCCAACGTCTGTTCGTAGATGCTTCCGCCACGCAGCTCAATTTCCTTCAACAAGCCGACCAAGTATTTCACTGGGTGGAACTGGGCTTGTTGACGCATCACGGCGGCTGCTTTAATCGGAATATCGAGCGGTAAGGATTCCGTCAAATATCCATCGATTTGCAGCTTCCGGTAAGCCTCTACTTCTTTTTCGATTGTTTCCACGCCTTCATCCAGCTGTGTATAGACATACGCTTCCTGCTCTTCGAATTCACAATCGATACCGTGTTCGGCTGCTGTATCTTTCACATAATTGATCGCCTGCAAATTAGCCTGGAAATAGTTTTTAGCAAATTCCTCACCGTAACGTTCTATCAAACCTTGATAGATGATATCATGCTGTGCGGTCAGCTTACTCGTCGTGTAGCCGGTTGTACCTGAAATAAGTTCACGTCCCTCGATAAGAACGACACTTCTGCCTCGCTTGATCAGTTCATAAGCTGTCGTGATGCCGGCGATTCCTGCACCAATGACTAAAACATCTGTATCCAGTTCTTTATCCAGTGCTTGATACGTCGGCATATCCGTTGAATTGCGCCAGTATGATGATGGTTTCTCTGAAAATAGCTTTTTCGTTTGCTCCATGACTGTTAACCTCCTGGACTAATACCTATTTGGTTATACAGTATCCTGGATTGCCCTTTGTCAAACTTTTTCCTGCAAAAGCCCTGCAAAGGTTTCCACTGCCTGCTGAAGCTGCTGGCGGGATGACGTGTCCGTCAAAGCCCGGAGCAGACCGGTGTAATAGCTTTCCAACTGACCAGCCGCCTGCTTCTGCAGTCTGGTCTCTTCCGTCTGCCAAATCTGCCCGTAATGGCGCCCCATCGCGATTGTATAAGCTTGTAAAACTTGATTCAGGATTGGTTCGATCTCTTTCAGAAGTTCGTCTTTTAGTTTTTCTTTTTCATTACCTTGGAAGAAAGCCCGTGGACCGCGATACAGCTTCTGCAGTCGTGTGACTGTGCCTTGTTCTATGCGAGACATCATTTCCGGCGGTTCTGTTTCTGGCAATTTATCGTTTTCAGATACTGTCAGAGTCAACGTTTCGTTCAAAGCCTGAATTGCCTGTTCCAATCCGATCCTCCATCGTTCCGCCTGTTCCCGCACGGTTCTGTCGACACGAATGGTCACAGCCCGGTATTCCTGTTCCATCTGGATTTGGATAAGTCTTTCAAATTCACGAATCTGCCGGGCTACTTCCTCTTTACCCGAAGTGCCGCTGCTTTGGATCAGTGAAGGATTGAAACATTGCTTGAATAAATCATTTGCCTCAAGTAGCTGCCTTTCCTTTACATAATGCAGCTGCTTTTCAATACGCTGGATGATGGCTTGTTTGAAAACAGGCTGTGAATAGGAACGCACCTTCTCCATGACATCGTTTTGTTCACGTTCATACTGGCGGACTTTTTGCAATTTCTCCTCTTCATCCAAGTCCATCGCACCGGCGTACGATTGAAGCTGTCCATACTGCCTTGTCAATTCTTGCCGGGCACCTTGGATAATCACTTCTGTCAGTTCATTGCGAACGAAGCCATTCAGTTCCTTTTCAAGCTTATCAAGTCCTGAACCAAGCTGACAGGAAGTCTGTTTCTCCTGTAGGCCAAACAGACTGCTCAAAGCGAAAAGACGAGGCTGGCTGATTTGGAAGTTTGCCAGATTGGCTGCTACATAGGAGGTGACGTCATTGATTTCTCCTTCATCCTTGGCCAGATCGCTCGCATTCACGATAAAGAACATGTTGTCCTTCTCCAAGGCTCCTTTTACCTTACCAAGCTGCTGCAGTACTTGTTCATCCGCTTTCGAAAAAGCATGATTGTAATACGTGACGAACAGAATCGCATCCGCATGTTTCATGAATTGGAAGGTAACGTCCGTATGGCGGGCATTGACGGAATCTGCACCGGGCGTATCGATCAATGTAACTCCTTGGCTAAGAAATGCATTATCCAGATAGACGGTTATTTGTTCGATGAAACAGCTCAATGACTCTTTCGTCACATGATCGCTGAATTCCTCGAACAGAATGGTCCCTTCCGAACCAAACTTGGTGTAAACAAAGTCGTATCCAGCCTGAACAGCCTGCAAAAATGCCTGGTGCCTTTTGTCGTTTACAAGTTCAGCAGGGGTTTCAGCCAAAAACTCCTCTAATTTGAGCTGCTTCCCGCTAAGACTTTCGATATCCGCTTCGATCTGCTTGCGGGTTTTCCATTTGACGAGTACAGTTTGATGAGGATGCCGGTTTGTTGCCTGTTTCAACATATTGATTGATGCGGTCGTCGGATTCGGCGACACCGGCAGTAAACTTTCACCAAGCAGGGCATTTGCAAAAGACGATTTCCCGGCGCTGAAAGCTCCAAACAGTACCAATGTATAATCTTGGTGTATCAATTTATCTTGTCTATTTTTCAAATCTTCTATCGCCGGTTGAAAACCTTCCACACCTTGAAGGGCAGCTGCTGCTACACCGAGATATCGAGACATCTTATCCGGTGACAGTTCTGTGCTCGGATGCTGCTTTTCAATCGTCTCCTTATCCAGCTTTTCAGTCGTTCTATTAGGTCTATCCAATAACTCCAGATTTCCTTTTATCCGGTATCTATTTGCCACTACGTGTCTAGCCTGTTCGATAGTTTTTGTATCCTTATGCCGTCCTGTCTCCTGTAAACGCTTTGCAAGTTCTTCGTATAACAGCTTCAGCTGGTTGATTTCCGATTCGATTCGCTTGTTTTCAGCAGCTTTGTCTTTTTCCTGTTGTGCCAGCTGTTCTGCCTGTTGGTAAGCACTCTTGTTCGTATCGATGGCAGCTTCTACCACTTGCATTGCGGCTTTCTTAAAGCTGAGCTTGATATGATCCTGAACTGCAGCTGTATAAATGAGTGTATACGTCCCATTCATGCTGGCACCCGTCTGGACATGCTGCTCCAATAAATCTGCTGGCAGTGTCACTGCAAAGTCCTGCAGCAGGACTTGTACGGATTCCGTATATACGTCATGCTTCCTTGCCCAATCGCTCAGCTTATCGCGGAGCCTCCATACGAGCTGCTTCTCGATTTGCCGTTGAATCAATTCTTCTGTCTTGGATCGGCGTTTTGCCCTTTCTTCTGCTGTTTTCTTTTTACTGGCGAACAAACCGACCTTAAAGTCAGGAAAGGTGGATTCCAGGTACTTTTCAGCCGTATCCCGTACTTCAAAAGGCATCAAATTCGCATTTTTCAATGTCTGTTGAACCGTTTCGCGCGCCTCTTCCTCTGCTGTTTTTTGTTTCTCGCGCCAGTTACTGGCCGCATCAGCTGCAGTGCCATCCAATTGATGAAGACTTTCTTTCAATATGACTTCCTTTTCACCAAGTTCTTGTTTCTTATCTTGAAGATAAGAAGTAATCAGACGTTGTCTGCCTCGCTCCAACCCTGCTTTATGCAGCTGCTCCCTATTTTTAAGCAGCAGATCCATTTTTTCTTTCACAGCGTGCAGCTGATTGTGCCCCTGCTCTGCTTCCTTCAGCGTTGTGTAATAAACAGCTTCGGGTGTGATGTGCCACTGTTCAAACACATGCATGACTCCATTTTTGAAGGCAGTCCAAGAAAGCTCTTGATTGCGATGTTTATCGATTTGATTGATGATTAAATAAAACGGCTGCCCTTGCTCGGAAAGCTGTTGTAAAAACAGCAAGTTCACTTCCGACTGCACATGATTGTAATCGGTCACATAGAACATCGTGTCCACGAGATGCAGTGCCGATTCCGTCATCAAACGGTCGGCATCATCGCTCGCATCGATTCCTGGTGTATCCATCAAAGCGATTCCATACGGAAGATTGGTGTGCTCATCATATATTTCGATTCTTTGGATATCCTTATTTCGGCAATATGCATCCAATGTTTCTTTCCGGTACGGCGATGGAAGCTCATATTTCGAGTCATCACCTGCATAGGCAAAGACTTTCGGATCCCCGTGCTGGATGGTGACGATATTAGCGCTCGTCGGAATCGGACTGGCCGGGAGTACTTGATCACCAAGCAGTGCATTGATAATTGAGCTTTTCCCAGCTGAAAAATGACCGGTGAAGCAAATGAAGGCAGTCCCCTTTTCAGCCTTCTCCACCAAATCAAGCGCTTTTTTGCTATATTGTACTTCATTTTCTATTTTGAAAAATTGATATAATGCCGTCAGACTGAACAATTCCGCTTTTTCTGCTGTACGCCCCATTGTTGCTCCCTCCCCTTATGTATGCGCATTCATATTTTTTATTATAAAACAGGAAAACCGCACTTACCATCGTAAATGCGGTTTTCTTCTCATTCCCCCATATAGGGTATCCGGACATCCGTCTCCAAAGAGCCGGTGAATTGGCTGAATGACAAATTCTCACCCTTGAGCCAGCTGCCGAAATCAACTTCAGTCGGCTGCTGATTACCGATGGAAAATCCCATTTTGAGTTCCTTCGGTTTGTAGACAGATGTATGAATCGTACCAGCCCAGTTGCGATAGCTGTCTGAAAACACGTCATATCCCGGATCATTCAAAAGTCGGAAACCTTCATCGGCATCCATGTCTTCCTTATGATGAGCCTTGATGATATCGAATCGGCGATTGCTGTCCACCAAGTGATGTCGATTTTCCTTTGTCAGTACATCATAATGGTTCGTACTATAGTAGGCTTCCTTTATAGCCGTTCCGCGCGGGCTTCCTTCGACAACCCGCCGAATACCCCCAGCATCATTGATGACATAGTTGAAGGAGTGCCGATGCGGCATTTCTGTCAGCTTCTCGACAGCTTCTTCGGTAGTGGAACATGTTTCTAATAGGATACGTGTCAGCATATTACAAATGAATCCTTCTTCTGGAAAACGCTGATGCACGAAGTTATAGCCAATCGTCAACCCTTTTTCATTCATTCCATCGATTCGACCGAGAATCCGCTGGGACGGACCGATGGTAGCAAAATAGTCCGGTTCCGATGGCTGATACAAAAGAAAACGTCCTTCATATGTTTTCGGATGATAATCATAATTACGTGCCAGGAAGTCATTCCCCGTGACTATCGAACAGCCGGAGTTGATTTTCCATTCCTGCTGAAAGCCGCTGTAATCCATCAATGTCTCTTCGATTGAAAGGCCAAGAGCGTCACTGAGACCGGTCAATTCCTCATAAATACCTGGATGATAACTACGGAACATACGGAAGGCATCCGCTGGATCGACCGTGAAACGACGTCGGTTCCGTTGCTTTTGTTTTTGTTGGTATGCAAATAACGGTGTATGTTTTAAACGTTCCCCTTGCATGACGCCGAAATCATAATGCGATCCACGGAAGGTGAACAGGTTGGAATGTATCTGTTTCATAGGAGGACCCTTCTTTTCTGCATAGTATTTTCCTATTATCCAATACGATGCAGGATGGGGAAAGTGATATGCTTACTTGTCTTCAACTTCGCAGACGTTGAGCTGCGGCGGATAAGATTCCAGTATGCTTGAATATGTAACGGTAATTTCCTGCCTATGGAGAGTATCAGGTATATCAACTCCGTTCAGCTTATAACGAACATCTTCATTGTCTGGAATGATATAGGGCTTATCTTCAGTAAAATCCAAATGCCCGTCCATTTTTTGCTGGCATTCTGCTATGGATTCCTCTGTGCTGCACCCAGTTAACAGGATGGTCAGAAAAAGTAATACAGTGCTATACCGCATTTCAACACAAACCATAAGAAAACATCATTCCCTGGCTAGAGACGTTCAATTTTATTGAATCGATTATCAGCGAATTCAAATGGTTCTCCTCCTATTCCCGTTTCATACGATATTACTTTATAAACATTAGGTTAGCAAGATTCTTCATCTTCTAGCTTCAAATTAAAAATGAGACTGCTTTGTTTCACAGTCCCATCACATACCAAGGATCAAATCAGCACCAAGCTGCTCCAACGATAATTAGTAAAATGAACAAAACAACAATTAGCGCGAAACCTGCGCCGTAACTGTTTCCTCCGCTCATGATAACACCTCCATAAGATTTGTTAGTAATTTATGCATATACCTTAGCCTTTGCATGGTCATTTACCCATTTGAGCTAAATAATTTGGAGGAAATATTCAATTAAAGATATTGAAACAGCGCCTTAGTTTGTGGAGGTTTGTATTGCATATCTTCAGTAAGAGCAAGTCATCAAACACAGTGGCTCTCACATGGATACGGAGCAGGTTTTGCTTTGATTATTATCGATGCAACGGACAGGATTATGGAGGAGGTTACCACGAATGTCAATACTTTTCCATTTATCCAGGTCGGCGAGCTCCTCTTGTCTAGTTGAATTTTTAATCATAAATCGTCTGTGTAAGAGCAGACGAACATAAAAAGAGAAGCAGCCGCGCGCTGCTTCAATCATCTTCACTATCATAGGTGATGGTCACAATTTCGCCGGATTGTGCGTTAATGACAACTTCCGCTTCATCATCAGCTGTTTCGAGCTCAAGCTCATAAACAGGCAATCCATCTTCTTCATCGAACTCGGCATTTGTCACGGTGCCGCCAACTTCGTCAGTGGCAATTTTTACAGCTTCGTCCATCGTGATTTTCACTTCTGCCTGAGAAGCTTGTTTTTGGGAAGGTGCAGTCTTCTGATTTTCAGACTGCTTCTGATCATCTGATTGTTCGTTTTGCCCTTGCTGCTGTTCATCAGCTGATGCTTGACTCTGATCTTTTGGATCTTTTCCCGGTAAAGTTTTCTGGATGCTGCTTTCCTTCAAACTGATCACTTCCCCAGTATTTCCGTTCAAAGTAAGATCATACTGTGTTTCGTTGTTTTCCAAATCGATATCATATCTCGGTTCGCTGCCGCTGCGATCCAATTCGATTTCTGTCACAGTCGCATTATATTGTTTCTCCGCCTGCTGTCGTGCTTGATCAATTGTCATCTCCGGTTCCCCAGCAGATGCCTGCATCTGATAAATACCAAAGACCGCAGCGACAAGTACGACAATGGCAGCGGGGATAATCCATTTTTTCTTCATATCAATCGCCTCCAGCTATGATTGTATAGCCAGTGTATATCTTCTTCATTAAAGAAATGGTGAGTGCTTTATTAAAATTCCATGAGAAGCTACAATGGCAGCCGTATCGTGAACGTAGAGCCTTTTTCCAGGATGCTGTTCACTTCGATTTTTCCATCATGCAGTTCCACCAGCTGTTTGGCAATGGCCAAACCGAGCCCGCTGCCACCCTTCTCACGGGTACGGGCTTTATCGACACGATAAAATCTGTCGAAAATACGACGCTGGTCTTGCTCATCGAGACCTTCCCCAAAGTCGGTGACAGACAGGATCGCTTCATCCCGTATAGATTTAACAGCGATTTCGATTCGATCGTCACTATATTTGATGCTATTGCTCAGCAGTATATAGACAACCTGCTTCAGCATGTTGGCATCTGCCCTGACTACTATATTCCGCTCTGTATGGACCATGATTTCTCTTTGATGAGCAGTTTCCATAGCAGCTGCACAACTTTCAGCTATGCTCCCGAGATCGACTGCTTCTTTTTGGAGCAATGCAGGATCATCTTTTGCCAAGATCAATAACTGGTCGACCAATGCCTGCATCCGTTCTGTTTCACCGTGAATCGCTTGCACCGCTTCTTGCTGGACAGCGGGATCGTCGGCACCCCAGCGATCCAGCAACTTGCTGTAACTCTTGATGATACTGATTGGTGTCTTCAGTTCATGCGAGGCGTCCGAAACGAACTGCTGCTGCTTCGTAAAATTCTCTTCCAGCTGATCGACCATTTCATTGAACGTATCACTGAGAGTCTGCAACTCATCATTAGTTCTATTTCCCGTTTCCATCCGCTTCCACTTCCCGCTCTTGCGGATCGTTTGCATGGTTGAAGTCAGAGCGAGGATCGGCCGCAGCAGGAAGTTCCCCAGCAACCTGCCACCGAGAAGCGATGGAATCAAAATGATCAGTCCGGCTATCGTAAGACTATACTTCAGCACTTGAAACGTCTGCTGTAGACTGACCAGCTCTTCGACAACTTGCATCGAATAGATTCCATTATCGCGGATGACTGGGATGGATACTTCTGCATACCAGCTGCCATCACGATGGAAGGTTTGATCCTGCTCCTGGGACGTGAACGTAAACGGAAGCTCCCGATACTTTTCCGCCCTGGTAATCACACCTTCACTTTTGCCGTCGGAACCAATGAATCGCACCATTCCTTCAGTCGGCAGATCCGCTTGAAAAAGACTGGTGCGCGATGTATCTTTCCAATCGACTGTCGCAGCTGTTTCAGCCAAAGCGCGGCCTTGTTCATGCAGCCGATCGACACTGTTATGTAAACTTACCTGCCGAAATAAAAAGTAGATGGACATATTTGCGACTAATAACAGGATCACAAGTGTAACGATTATGTATAGCTGGATCCTTGTCCGCAGCTTCACTTCTCTTCATCCTTGATCGTATATCCGACTCCCCGCACCGTCTTGATCAGCTTCTGTTTTTCATCTGCATCGATCTTTTTCCTTAAATAACGGATATACACATCGACTACATTCGTGTCTCCTGCATATTGGAACCCCCAAACCCGCTCCAGCAGCTGATCTCGTGTCAGGACTTGTTTTTCGTGCTTCATAAGGAATAAAAGCAAATCATATTCACGTGGTGTCAGCTCCAATTCCCTTTTGCCGCGCTTAACTGTCCTTGTCTTCTCATCAAGTGTCAAGTCACTGACCTGCAGCACCGGCTCTTGCGCGACAGCAGTTGCGGTATGGCGAAGGTGTGCACGAATGCGTGCCAATAATTCTTCGATCTCGAATGGCTTTGTCATATAATCGGTGGCACCAAGATCAAAACCGCTCACTTTATCCGGTACAGCATCTCTTGCAGTCAGCAGCATGACCGGAATATGGGCGTCTTGCTTGCGGATGCGCCGCAGCAGTTCCATCCCGCTCAATGACGGCAGCATCACATCCAGCAAAATGAATTGATAGCGATTAGCATAAAACGCTTCCAATGCATCCAGACCATCGTACTTTACATCGACCGTGAAGCCTTCATGCTCCAACTCCAGCTGAAGCAGCCTTGCCATTTTCTTTTCATCTTCCACTACCAGGATTGTCGTCTGCTCCACAGGTTAGGCTCCCTTCCTCATATCGATTTGATTTCTCGATAATTGCCGCCAAAGTACAGTACCGGGTCACCATCGCGAAGCACCAGGTCCTCGACTTCCCCAATAATGATCACGTGATCGCCTGCTATCACTTTGTCGACTGCTTTACATGCCAAATTGACAAGAGCACCATCCACAACCGGTACATCCTGCAGCATGGTGATCGGTACTGGCTCTTCCTGTACTTTCTGTTTGGCAAATACCATGCTGACATCCTTTTGTTCTTCTTTCAGGACGCTGACTCCGAATGTAGGATTAGTTTGTAAAATTTCGTAAAGGGACGCTTTTTTATCGATTGATACAGCGATAAGCTTCGGTTCCAGTGATACCGACATAAAAGCATTCACCGTCATCCCTTTTGCCTCACCAGCCACATCGGTCGTGACAATCGTAATACCTGTTGCAAATTTCCCCATTGCATCTCTAAACGTTCGATTATCCATTATGCTCCCCCGTTCCATGTGCTATACGTAAAACTATACCATGTAAATTGCGTTGTCTGTCAATTATTCTATCCTTAGTAAGGGCTTCTTGTGCAAATAAAAAGAGAGGCTTCACGCCTCTCTAGTTTACATAATAATATTATTGTTCACTTATTCTTTTGCTTGTGGAAATGCTACTTCGTAAATTGCTTCGGGATAAGTTGCAATAACTTCTCCATGCTTGTCTGTGTCCAGAACATAGGAACCATTGCTATAACGATCATTCGCATTCAAATTCATCGGCTCAAGAATATGATCCTGTTTATCCTTCGTTTCCAGATGAATCGTTGCAGCGTCTTCCAATACATAGAATCCGACAATCCGATGCGGATTCTTCTTCAGCTCCCGAAGCATGACAACGCCTCGTTTCGCCCGGCCGGTCGGCTCGAATTCTTTCAATTTCATCCGTTTTGCTGAACCTCTATGTGTGATGACGACAACACTTGGTGAATGCTGGAGTTCGAATGCCTGGGCACCGACTACATATTCGCCTGCTTTCAGCTGCATTCCTTTTACTCCTGCTGCCCGTATGCCGATCGGACTGACTTCTTCTTCCGTGAACCATAAACCGTATCCTGAGTTCGTCGCCATGAACAGTTGTTTATGTCCATCCGTCAATGCAACATGGCACACTTCATCGTCCGTTTTCAGATTGATTGCAGTAAGTGACTTGTTAGCACGTGTCGCTTCGTAAAGCTGGAGTTCACTCCGTTTCACCATACCGTTTTTAGTGAAGAAGACAAGGTAGCCGGCTTGCTTGAAATCACGGACAGGAATGCTGGCAATGACTTTTTCATCCTTGTCCATACTTGCGATATTGGCAAGATGCTGCCCCTGGTCTTTCCAGCGAATATCAGGCAGCTCATGCACCGGCATGAAAATGAACTTTCCTTTATTCGTGAAGACGAGCAGCTTGTCGGTCGTATTTATTTCCTGCATGCCGATCAAATGGTCCTCTTCCTTGATTGCCAGGTCTTCCCCATTGGAGGCCTGGTAGGATCGAAGGCTGGTCCGTTTGATATACCCATCATGTGTAACAGTCACCAACACATCCTCGGATGCCACCATGACCTCAAGGTTTATTTTCAATTCCTCGATTTCGTCCTCGATCTGTGTGAGCCGATCCGTATGATAGTTTTTCTTGATTGCCCGCAGATCCTGCTTAATCACCTTAAGCAATGTTTTTTCGTTCTTCAGGATATCCTCAAGCTTTTCGATTTGTTCATCAAGCTCCTCGGCTTCCCGCTGCAGGGCTGTAATATCCGTGTTCGTCAAACGATAAAGCTGCAAGTTCACAATCGCTTCTGCCTGTGCTTCGGTAAAGCCGTAAGCAGCCTCGATCCGCTGTTTTGCATCCGCCTTATCTTTGGACGCACGGATTGTCGCAATCAATTCATCAAGGATGGAGATTGCTTTGATCAGGCCTTCAACGATATGCTTGCGGTCTTTTGCTTTTTGCAAATTGTAAGCTGATTGTCTTGTGACGACTTCTTTTTGATGCGCGATATACGCATCAAGCAAGCTTGCCAAACCAAGCAGCTGCGGCGTCTTGTCTTTGATGGCTACCATGTTGAAGTTATAAGAAATCTGCAAATCTGTATTTTTGTAAAGATAATGCAGGATACCTTGTGCATCGGCTTCTTTTTTGAGCTCGACGACGATGCGCATACCAGTACGGTCCGTTTCGTCACGAACTTCTGCCACACCTTCAACTTTGCGGTCAAGACGCAGCTCATCCATCCGTTTGACGAGATTCGCTTTATTCACTTCATAAGGGATCTCATCGATGACGATCTGCTGTTTGCCGCCTTTGATATCTTCAATGCTTGTTTTACCGCGCACGATGATTTTTCCTTTTCCGGTTTCGTACGCCTTTTTGATTCCATCAACGCCCTGAATGATACCGCCTGTCGGGAAATCCGGTCCCTTCATGACAGTCATCAATTCATCTACCGTGCTATTCGGCTTATCCATCCGCATGATGACAGCATCGATCACTTCGCCAAGATGGTGCGGCGGTATTTCCGTTGCATAACCGGCAGAGATGCCGGTTGATCCGTTGACGAGCAGATTCGGGAACTTAGCCGGAAGAACGGTTGGCTCCGCGTTTGTATCGTCAAAATTCGGGACGAATTCGACGGTATTCTTATCGATATCCCGCAGCAATTCAGAAGCGATGCTCGATAGTCTTGCTTCTGTATAACGCATCGCAGCCGGCGGGTCTCCATCCACGCTACCGTTATTCCCATGCATCTCAACGAGCACATTGCGGACTTTCCAAGTCTGGCTGAGCCGGACCATCGCTTCATATACCGAAGTGTCTCCATGCGGGTGGAAGTTACCGATTACCGTACCGACAGTCTTGGCTGCCTTCCGAAATGGTTTATCATGTGTGTTCCGCTCATCAAACATCGCGTATAAAATCCGGCGCTGCACCGGCTTGAGGCCATCCCTGGCATCCGGCAGCGCGCGGTCTTGAATGATATATTTACTGTATCTGCCGAATCGGTCTCCGATGACTTCCTCCAATGGCAGATCCAAATAGTTTTCCAAAAGAAATCCCCCTTAATTGTGCAGCTTGTCGTTTTCGAGGATATTCCCGTCTTCTTCCATACCGAAAGCGACATTACTCTCGATCCATTTGCGTCGCGGTTCCACTTTGTCACCCATCAGTGTCGTGATACGGCGCTCCGCACGGGCGAAGTCCTCGATCGTCACGCGGATCAGTGTGCGCGTCTCGGGATCCATCGTCGTTTCCCAAAGCTGGTCGGCGTTCATTTCACCGAGCCCTTTGTAGCGCTGAATCGTATAGCCGTTTTTCATTTCCTGGACGATTTCACGCATCTCTTCATCGCTCCAGGCATAGCGGATCACTTCTTTTTTGCCCTTGCCTTTGGATAGCTTGTACAGAGGCGGTAGGGCGATGAATACCTTGCCCTTTTCGATCAATTCCTTCATGTAGCGGTAGAAGAAAGTGAGCAGCAGGATTTGTATATGCGCACCATCGGTATCCGCATCCGTCATGATGACAACTTTGTCATATTGGACATCTTCCAACGTGAAATCAGCTCCGACGCCCGCACCTATTGTGTGGATGATCGTCGAGATCTCTTCATTTTTCATAACATCCTGCAGCTTGGCTTTTTCCGTATTGATGACTTTACCGCGCAAAGGCAGTACAGCCTGGAATTTCCGATCCCGTCCTTGCTTGGCAGAACCGCCGGCAGAATCGCCTTCGACCAGGTACAGTTCATTTTTTTGCGGATTGCGGGATTGAGCTGGTGTAAGCTTCCCGCTCAGCAGCGTATCTTTACGTTTCTTTTTCTTGCCGCTGCGGGCATCTTCACGTGCCTTGCGTGCTGCTTCCCTTGCTTCTTTCGCCCGGATTGCTTTCTTCACGAGCATACCGGCAATATCGGGATTTTCGGAGAGGAAATAAGAAAGTTTCTCCGATACAAGGGCATCGACGGCAGAACGGGCTTCGGATGTTCCGAGCTTGCTTTTCGTCTGTCCCTCGAATTGGAGCAATGCTTCCGGTATCCGGACACTGACGATTGCCGTCAATCCTTCCCGGATATCTGTACCTTCGAGATTTTTATCTTTTTCTTTCAGTAATCCATTACGACGTGCGTATTCATTGAATACACGTGTCATACCGGATTTGGCGCCAGCTTCATGCGTACCGCCATCTTTTGTCCGGACGTTGTTGACGAAGCTGAGCATCGTTTCCGTGTAACCATCATTGAACTGGAAAGCAAAGAAAACCTCGATTCCTTGCTGCTCGCCTTCAAAGGCGAGTACAGGATGGAGGGTATCCTTCTCCTCGTTCAAATAGTCTACGAATGACTGCAGGCCGTCTGGATAGAGATATGTCTCTTCCTTCCCGCTGCGCTTGTCCACAATGTGGAATGCCACACCCTTGAGCAGGAATGCCGCTTCGCGCAAACGTTCAGCCAGGGTGTCAAAATTGTAGCTGGTCGTAGAGAACATGGATGGATCCGGCTTGAAGTGGATGCTCGTCCCTGTTTTCTTCGTCTTTCCTTGTTTCACTAGCGAAGTGACTGGCTTACCGCCGTTTTCGAAACGCTGTGTATACGTATTGCCATCCCGATGGATCGTCACTTCGAGCCATTCGGACAGGGCATTGACGACAGATGCCCCGACACCGTGCAAGCCACCGCTCGTGCTATAGCCGCCTTGGCCGAATTTCCCGCCTGCATGCAGCACAGTGAAAATGACTTCAGGAGTAGGTCTTCCGGTCGCATGCATACCTGTTGGCATACCACGGCCAAAATCCTCAACTGAAATGCTGTTATCCTGATGAATTGTCACATTGATTTTTTCTCCATAGCCTGCCAGTGCTTCATCGACACTGTTATCGACTATTTCATAAACTAAATGATGTAATCCCCGGCTGTCAGTGCTACCGATATACATGCCGGGCCGCTTCCTGACCGCTTCAAGCCCCTCGAGCACTTGAATTGAGTCATCTGAATAATGCGATGCTTGTTTTACCAATGCCACATCGGCTCCCTTCTTCGAACAAAAAACTGTTTCCAAGTCATTCATCCATCCGTTCGCTGGAAAACGACAGTACGTTATGTTCATCATAACGCAAACATATGTTCTTGTAAACTGGCTCCCTTGCTTTGCAGAGTCCAGTATATGCCTAATTAAAAGTAGCAGAATAATGCCGGTCAATCAATCCACTTTTTGGGATTTCTCGCAAATCTTCGTTTATTTGATGCGATTTTCACGGTGATTTATGGTTACAATCGGCAGCTTTTGATCATATTCAAGCTGCTATCATTGTTTTTAACTTCCCCACATATGTATACCTGCCCAGGGGCAGGCAGATCATCAGGTTCCGCAAAATGTCTGGAAAGGTTCTTCTGGCTCAGGAGGATCTTCGGTGTATTTTGAATCGACCGGTTCGTAATGGAAAGGGTTGGACACTAGGTCACAAAGATGATTGAACAGCGTATAATCCCCATTTCCTGCAGCATCCAGTGCTTCTTCCACCAAATGGTTGCGCGGGATGATGTTCGGATTATACTGACGCATCAAGTCACGTGCAGCATCGGTCCCTTTAACACCGATCCGGTCATCCCAGCGTTCTTTCCATGATTCAAAGCCTTCCATCTGTTCGAGTGCAGCCGTATCATCCATTGTCAAAGCCCGGAACGTATTCGTGTAATCCGCAGCAGCTTGTTCCATCAAGCCGAGCAGATCCTCCACAAGTTTTTCATCGCCCTCTTTTGCATCCGTGATACCAATCTTACTATACATGATGTCAAGCCAGGATTTCCTGTAAACCTGCGGAAATTCACGCAGGATGTCTTCGGCTTGTTTCACTGCTTCTGCTGGAACTTCATTGAATAAAGGCAGCATAGCTTCGGCAAAACGAGCCAAATTCCAAGCTGCAATTGGCGGCTGATTGGCATAAGCATAGCGACCTTGAATATCTATGGAGCTGAATACTGTCATCGGCTTGTACGCATCCAAGAAAGCGCAAGGACCGTAATCGATCGTTTCGCCGCTGATCGTCATATTATCCGTGTTCATCACACCGTGGATGAATCCGACACTCACCCATTTCGCCAGCAGCTTTGCTTGACGCTCGACCACGGCATGGAAAAAACGCACATACTTGTCAGGTTGTCCAGCCAGCTCTGGGTAATGACGGTTTATACTGTAATCTGCCAAGTCCATCAAGTCGGTTTCCGAACAAAATCTTCCCGCATATTCGAATGTCCCTACCCGGATATGACTAGAGGCAATCCGGGTAAGTACCGCACCAGGCAATGTAGTTTCCCGATAAACAGGTTCACCCGTAGAAACGACAGCCAAGCTGCGCGTCGTCGGGATACCGAGTCCATGCATCGCTTCACTGATGATATATTCCCTTAACATCGGACCAAGTGCTGCACGTCCGTCACCACCTCTGGAATATGGAGTGCGGCCCGCACCTTTCAGCTGGATATCAACTTTCTGACCAGAACGATTTTGCCATTCACCGAGAAGGATGGCCCTTCCGTCGCCAAGCATTGTAAAATTGCCGAATTGATGACCTGCATATGCTTGTGCAATTGGCTGTGCTCCTTCTGGGAAGGAGTTGCCCGCCAAGAATTCGAGAACACCTTCCCGCTCGATTCCGAGCCGCTCAGCAAGTTCTTCGTTCCATTTTACCATTTGCGGCTTGCTGACTGGCTTCGGTGACATCTTCGTATAAAAAGCTTCAGGTAACGCCGTATAGGAGGCATCCAAATTACCATCCAAGCTCATCATTCTTCCTCCTTCATCGATCTGCTTTAATGTTATTATACGCTATTGATACAAGAACCCCATCTGCATACTTGCAGATGGGGTATATTCATTTGCCGGAAGGCCCGACAAGAACACTATGTGCGACTTTGATACATAAATCCATCAAAACCGTGAAACCTTCCTGTTCCAAATAAGCGGCTGCTCCTTCATCGTAGACACCTTGCTGGGTCCAGAATACACGAGCATTCGTCCTGCTTGCTTCCCTTGCCAATCCAGGCAAGTATTCCGAACGGCGGAAGACATTGATGATATCAATCTCATCGGGTACTTCAGCCAAGCTGGGGTAGGCTTTCTCACCAAGGACTTCGGTCACGTTCGGATTGACTGGTATGATCCTGTAGCCTGCTTGCTGCATCGCATGTGAAACACCATAGGATGTCCTGTCCGGTGAGTCGGACAGCCCAACTACTGCAATCGTCTTCGCGTTTAGCAATATGTCACGAATCTGTTCATTTTCCGGATTCTGAAATGCCATTTCACATACCCCTTTCTTTAGAGTAGACCTTCCTGCTCGAGGAACTCTCTTGCTACATCCTCCGGCTGCTTCCCTTCAAAATCGACTTGGTAATTCATTTCTGTCATCTGCTCATCTGTTATCTTGCCCGCAAGCTGACCCAATATGTCTGCAAGCTCCGGGTACTCATCGAGTGTTTCCTGGCGCATCAGAGGAGCACCTTGATATGGCGGAAACAGATTTTCCGGATCGTCCAATGTAACAAGATCCAAATCCCTGATATAACTGTCTGTCGAATAAGCATCGATGACATCGACATCATCTGCTTCAATTGCTTGCTGACGGATACCAGGATCCAGTGTGCTCAACTTGCCGAACTCGACTCCATACACATCCTGGATGCCCAGATAACCATCTTCCCGGTCGCTGAACTCCAATGTGAAGCCAGCTGTCATATCATCATCCATTTTGCGAAGGTCCGCAATCGTCTGCAAATCGTTCTCCTCGGCATAAGATCGTTTCACTGCAAGTGTATACGTATTATTGTACGCCATCGGCTCCAGATATGCCATGTCGAAGGCTTCTGCCATACTTGTTTTAGCTTGCTCATACACTTGTTGACTGTCATTGCTTTGTGCTTGTTCACCTGATAATGTCACCAGAGCTGTACCGGTGAACTCTGGATAAATATCTATGCTGCCACTTTGCAAGGCTTCGAAAAGAAAATCTGTTTTTCCTAAATTCGGTTCCAATGCGACCTGTAAATCTGTCTGGTCCTCGATCAGCAATTTGTACATATTGATCAAAATCGTCGGCTCGGCATTCAGCTTTCCGCCTATCACCAAATCAGGCTGGTCGTCTTGTGCTGCCACAAAGGGCGTAATGACTCCTATAATGGCTACTATAAGCAAGACAGCCAGCGACTTGAAACCAAACTTGCGGCTGGTGCGCTCAAAAATCCGGATTACAAAATCTAGCAGGATGGCGAGCAATGCGGCAGGAATCGCACCAAGCAAGATGAGATTCACATCCCCTCCGCGGTCGATACCTAACAGAATCAGTTCACCGAGTCCGCCGGCACCGATCAAAGCGGCAATCGTGGTCGTCCCGACTATCATCACCATGGCTGTCCGAATACCAGCCATGATGACTGGCATCGCCAATGGCAGCTCAACTTTGCGAAGGCGGCGCAAGCGGTTCATGCCCATACCTGTCGCCGCTTCTTTCAAGGCCGGATCCACTTCAGCGATACCGGTATATGTATTACGAAGAATCGGCAGCAATGCATAAATGATCAGTGCTACAACTGCCGGCTTCGTTCCGATACCGATCAACGGAATCAAGAAAGCCAGAATGGCAAGACTAGGAATCGTCTGCAGGACCGCCGCTATGGCGATGATCGGCTCGGCAAGCTTTTTGGACCTGCTCAGCAAAAGACCAAGCGGTACCGCAATGGCAATACTGATCAGCAAAGCTATAATCGATATTTGCAAGTGTTCACCCAATGCCGTCCATAAGGAATCACTGCGCTGCTCGAATACATCAAGGAATTCGTTCATTGGGTCACAACCCCATTCTTGACTTCCGTTTTGCTGGCCAGATAATGTAACAGCTCCTGCTGTGTAACCGTACCTATCAACTCATCACCTTTTGCGACAGGCAATATACTGGCTCTGGCTTTTTCGAAAACACGAACTGCTTCCAGTACATTCATATCGTTCGGTATCGTCAAGATATCCTTCTGCTTACCATGCTCGACAGCACAAAGTATTTGTCCGTCGTCGCTTGTCAGGATATAAGCTTGCTCCGGATCGAAATTGCCTGCTTCGAATGCAGTCTGCGTCAAAATATGGGAAACAGTTTGGGCAACGACGATATCAACTGCAGTCTGCCATGGTGATTTTTTATCGCCGATAAAACTGCGAACAAAGGAATTAAGCGGCTTGAGTATCAATTCCTGCGGCGTATCGACTTGGATGATTTCCCCGGCGTTCATCAGGCAGATACGATCTCCCAAGGCTGTTGCTTCATCGATATCATGGGTGACAAATACAATTGTCTTTTTGATTTGCTGCTGTAATTTCCTGATGTCCTTTTGCAGCCCCTCCCTGCTGATTGGATCCAAGGCGCTGAATGGCTCGTCCATCAGCAAAATCTGCGGATCGGCTGCGAGCGCCCGAATTACTCCTACACGCTGTGCTTGGCCGCCGGATAATTCGGAAGGTTTCTTTTTCATATAGATGGACGGTTCCATACCGACCATTTGCATCAATTCCTTCGCCCGGTCACGAATTTGTTGCTTCTTCCACTTTTTCATCTCCGGGACGACAGCGATGTTTTCCTCGACAGTCATATGGGGAAATAATGCAATTTGCTGCAGAACATAGCCAATATTCCATCGAAGCTCGTGGATGTTGTAGTCTTTCAAATCTTTACCATCTATGTATATATCACCTGCAGAGGGCTCGACCAGCCGGTTGATCATTTTCATCGTCGTCGTCTTGCCGCAGCCGCTTGGCCCGATGAGCGTAAGCAGTTCCCCTTCCTGCACTTTCAGATTAAAATTTTTGATAGCCTCTGTTCCATCTGGGTATGTCTTATGTACGTCTTTGAATTCAATCATACCTTCACCTCGAGTTATGTACTAAATATTTTTTACCCTTGCTTGTTGGAAGTTAATCTAATAGTATGTAAAAAGTTATGCTCTTCCATGATACTTCGTGCTAAAATGGATTAGCAAGCAACAGGAACGCCTCAGCAGTCAAAGGAGAATGTAAATGGATTACGTGTTATTCATCCTGCTCGCCTATATCATCGGTTCGATTCCATCTGCCCTGATTGTCGGTAAGGTAGGTTATAATATAGATGTAAGGGAGCATGGCAGCGGAAATCTCGGCGCAACGAACACATTCCGGACGCTCGGTAAGAAAGCCGGGACAATCGTGCTGATCGCCGACATCCTGAAAGGGACGATCGCAACCATTCTGCCCGTGCTATTCGGGTTTGACTTATATCTGCTTGTCATCGGACTCGGCGCAGTCATCGGACACGTGTATCCGATCTTTGCCCGCTTCAAAGGTGGAAAAGCTGTCGCGACATCCGCCGGGATCATCCTGGGAGTAAATGCCTTGCTTTTTGTCATCATCCTGGCAAGTTTCATCGTCGTTTTGCTCATCAGCAAATATGTATCTCTTGCCTCCATGACAGCAGGTGTTGTCGGTGTCATCGTCTCGATCTTCATTGCACAGGATGTCATTTTATCCATCGTACTCGGACTCTTGGCGATATTCATCCTTTATAAGCATCGACAGAACATCGTCCGTATCATCAAGCGGGAGGAACCAAAAGCTTCCTTCCTTGTGAAAAACAATTCCAAGTAACGGGATTGTTTTTTTCATTTCACCTGAACTACCCGGTTCAGACAATTGGATTTCGAGCTTTGCATCGGGTATACTTTAAGCTAGTCATGCGACTTTGAAAGGAGTACAAACATGCAACACCTAAACACACCAACTAGAAAACAGCTGCCATCCAAGGCGGAACGTCATAAATTATTCGGCTCTGTGCCGCCAGGCAAGAAAACAAAACCTGAAAACAAAGCCGATATGGCCGATTTACAGAATACGAAAAAGAATTTCCTTTTCCATATAGATGCGGTCGGGATAGCGAAAGTCAAACATCCGATCCAAGTGATCAGCAATACCAGCCCAGCAATGCAGACCACGATCGGAACGTTTGAGTTCACCTCTTCCATCCAGCAGGATAGCAAAGGTACAAACATGAGCCGATTCACAGAGCAGCTGGATTTGTATCACAAAAATGGCTTCACCGTTTCTGTGGAAAGTTTGCAGACCTTCGTCGCGGAGCTTGCCGATCGCTTGAAACAGGATGATGCACGGGTCAAGGTGACATTTCCTTGGTTCTTTGAACGAAGCGGTCCTGCATCCGGCATGACTGGACTGAATCATGCGGATGCAACTTTGGAAGTCGCTTATGACAAGCAAACCGGGTTCCGGACAACCGCTAAACTTTCCGGTACAGTTACGACACTTTGCCCTTGCTCAAAGGAAATAAGCGAGTACAGCGCACATAATCAGCGTGGAATCGTATCGATGGAAGTACAGCTGACAGATGCATTTGACGAAGATGTACGTGATTGGAAGGAAGACTTGCTCGAAGCGGCGGAAAGCAATGCAAGCGCCCGGATCCATCCGGTACTGAAACGCCCGGATGAAAAGATGGTCACCGAGACTGCATATGAGAATCCGCGCTTTGTCGAAGACATGGTCCGTCTTGTTGCGGCTGATTTGTATGAGCTGGATTATGTCGAAAAATTCACCGTTTCCTGCAGCAACCAGGAATCGATCCATTTGCACGATGCCGTAGCGACGTTAAGCTACGACAAGCGCGACGAAGAGGAATAAACCGATGGACAAGGTATTCCTGGCCTTGATCCGTTTTTACCGGCGCTTTATCAGTCCCCTGACCCCGCCATCCTGCCGCTTTTATCCGACATGCTCCCAATACGGACTGGAAGCAATAAAACGGTATGGTGCGTGGAAGGGCGGCTGGCTCACCATCAAGCGCATTTCCAAATGTCATCCGTTTCACCGGGGTGGATTCGATCCTGTACCCGGCACGACGTGTGAACATCATCACCATGAAAAAAAGCAGTAATCCCCCAAAAAAAGGGATACTGCTTTTTATTTTGGAAGCAAGTTGAATTTTTCTAACTGCTCCCATTGCTGCTCTGCTTGAAGAATACGAAGCTGATAGTCTCCGATCAGATCGAAATGCAGCAAATCCTCATGCTCATCAATCCAAGCTTCCTGGAGACCATACTGTGCCCCCCACTCTACCAGCTTCTGTCGATCGGCACAGCCTGCTTTCGTCACTGTTTTTGCCTCCGGAAACCGCGCATCCAGCCAATAATGGGTCAAAAAGGCGACTTCCCCTTGGCGGACCTGCTCTTTCCATTTTTTCAATTCACCGCGTTTTATTCCAAATGCCATCTGTTATGATTCCAGCACTTTCGAATAAGCATCATGCCACTCCGGCAGTGAACGACGTATTGAAACAGGGCGGAAGTTTTCTTTTTTCACAACTGTGTGGGTCGTTGTACCGGACACGCATAGTTTGCCATTTTCATTTTTGATTTCATAGCCATATTGTGTCCGGATACCATCATAGGAGTGGAGCCATGTTTCTACAACCGGCTTCTCCCCGTACCGTACGGGGTAATGGAAGTTCAGCTTGGCATCCACAACCGGGGAAAGGAAACCGTCTTCCTCCATACCTGCATAACGCAAACCTAATGTTTCGATAAAATCAGTTCGGCCGATTTCAAACCAAATGAGATAGTTTGCATGATATACGACTCCCATTTGATCTGTTTCGCCATACCTCACATTTATTTCCGATGTCGATTTCTTCATAAAGCACTTCTCCTTACCATATCCCAAGCATTCTCTATATCTTTCTTAGTCAAATAATCCATTTCCAGCTGTTCTTCCTCTTCCACAAGGCGAAGCGATTGGAACTGGATTGCTTCGTCAAGCAGATTCGTGACGAATCTGGCATTGCCGGTAACAGATTCTGTTTCCAGTCGTTCATTCAAGAAAGCTTCCGCATCTTCTGATAGCGTATATGCATAATTTTCCATTGCGTGCTTAAAGATTGCGACGAGCTCTTCACTGTTGTAATCAGGGAAAATGAAATATTTCTTAAAGCGTGAAGCAAGTCCAGGATTGCTGTCGATGAACTGTTTCATTTCCTGTTGGTACCCTGCCAGAACAACTACGAGATTTTCATTATGTTTCGTCATTTCATCTACAAGTGTATCGATCGCTTCTTTACCGAAATCTTGAGCACCTCGGAACAAACTGTACGCTTCATCGATAAATAATACACCGCCCAGTGCATCGCGGATGACCGTTTTCGTCTTGGCTGCTGTCTGACCGACATAACCGGCAACCAAATCACTTCTTGATGCGACAACCAGATGTCCCCTTTTCAACAGTCCGCGCTCTTTTAATATCTCGGCATAGATTTTGGCAATCGTCGTCTTACCGGTTCCCGGATTGCCGGTAAAAACAGCGTGCAGCTGAATCGGGACTGCCGGAGCCCCTTTTTGTTTCCGTGCCTGCTGAATTTGGACAAACGAAGACAGCTTTTTTACCTCTTCCTTGATCGATTGCAAACCAATCAATTGATCCAGCTGCTGCAATGGCTCTGATTCCTTTTCGTTCCGATCTGGATCTTTGACATCATGGGCAGATAAAGTCATATGATCGATCCATGAATCCGTCGTCAATTTGCGATCGGCTCCCTTTTGGAAGATGATGCGTAGTACAATATCCCGTACGGATCGGGCATTGCCGAATGTTTCATCCACCCGAGCCTGTTCGATTTTATCCTCAACGAGTCGCAATGCTTCTTCTGTGAAGAAAAAATCATTTGACAGCGCCGTGTTTTCGGCAATCTGCAATAGTTCCTCTGTCTCAAAGTCCGGTAGCTCGATGTAATTCTGATCCGGGATCCGACTGCGCAGCCCTGGATTGGCAAACAGGAATTGACGTGTTTCTTCTGGATAGCCTGCCAGGATGACAGCAAACTTCCCGCCATACTCACTGCTCGTCATACTGGAGACAAGCGTATCGATCACTGCCTGTCCATAATCATTTCCGCTTTGGCCTTCCCGTTTCAAACTGTACGCTTCATCGATGAACAGCACACCGCCGATTGCCTGCCGAACATAATTGGTCGTATTTTCTTCACTTTGGCCAAGATACGAACCAACAAGATGAGAACGATTCACTTCGACGACATGATCGGATTCCAATAATCCCAGCTGATGGTAAAGCTTGGCCAAAAGACGCGCTATCGTCGTTTTCCCGGTCCCTGGATTGCCAGTGATGACCATATGCAGACCCGGTTCATCCACCATCTGGAACCCCAACTGCTTCCTTTCCTGCTGGTAGCGCAAATAGTGGTAATAATCATGTATATAGGTCTTTACATCTTGTAAACCGATCAGTTGATCCAGCACTTCGAGCGGGCGGCTATCACTCGCCCGGCTTAATACATCAGGCAGCGCATCCTGTACTGCTTCCAATGACTTCAATATTTGCAAGACGGTCGCATTCATTGCAGTGACAGGAGACCCTGTCTTCCTGTTTTCAATCGTTTCGATGGTCTGCTCTAAGAGGACCAGCAAATCCTCCAGTTCCTCATAAGATCGATTGTATGCTGCCGCCAATTTGCTTGCGCCAGTCAATCTGCGTGGATATGCTTTCATTACATCGTTCAGCTGACTGTTCAAGCTTTGAGACTTCTTTAGTTTGGCAGGATCAAAATCTGTTTCCCGTACCGACCACACTGGCAAATCCGTGTCCATCAATGCCTGATAATATTGACTTACCTGTGCAAATTGGTCGATTTCAAGCACAATTGGGTGTGTCCGCTCCGACTCTGCCAGCAATTGTCTACTGATTGGATCCTGCTTTTTCACGCGCATGATCCGGTAGAAAGCTATGATCCGATACAAGCCTTGTTTTAAGGCTTCTTCCCCGGAATCAAGCTTTGATGCCATACGTAACGCCTCTATCTCCGATAGAGGCGGTGAGATGTCCATTGAACTCCACGCAATCACTTGTTCGGTCAGGGTTTTCTCTGTCTGTTCCACTAGTATGCCCCCTTTTCTACCATCATTTTAGCATACTAATACCAAACAGGTGAACTGGCGGGACTTTAATCGATCCATTCATCCAGTTGTTCCTTCGTTACAGGGCCAGGAATGATCCGCTTCTCCCCGGATTTATCGACCAGTATCGTGAATGGAACCGCAACTTGGCGGAATTGATGTGCTACAGCACCCTCCATATCCAAATAGACAGGCACTTGAAGTGCGCTTTTCTCGATGAAGGCCCTCACTTGCTTCACGCTTCGTTCGCTTTTTGTCGCATTGATACTGTATACGCTGACCTTACTGCCGGCTGACGCATGAAACTCCTCCAGCTCGGACAGATCCGATAGGCAAGTTTCACACCATGTAGCCCAATACGTTATTACGACAGGTTTCCCATCAGAACCATCAATCAAAGCTTCCACCGATTCAAGCTCCAGTGCATCGGCTCGTACGATGGCCGGAAAGATGAACAAAAAAGCACACAAGAGGATTAGTCCTCGTTTCATACAAATGCCCCCTTTGCCGTTTATTTTAAGCGGAAAGGAGTCAAACTAACCAAAAAAAGAAGCAGCCATTCCGGCTGCTTCTTATGAATACTTATGCATGCTGCAATTTGTCACGAAGGACCATGTTCAAAATACCGCCATGACGGTAATAATCGATTTCCACTTCACTATCGAAGCGCGCTACAGCTTCGAATTCAGTCACTTTGCCATCCTCGGCAGTTGCTTTTACTTTGACGACATCGCGTGGAGATACATTCTCATCGATTGCAACATCAATGCTCTCACGTCCAGTCAATCCAAGGGATTCCGCACTTTCTCCAGGCTGGAACTGCAATGGCAGCACACCCATCATGACAAGGTTGGAACGGTGGATCCGCTCAAAGCTCTGTGCGATGACTGTTTTGATACCAAGCAAGTTCGTACCTTTGGCTGCCCAGTCACGAGAGCTTCCCATGCCGTAGTCTTCCCCGGCAAAGATAGCCAATCCTGTCTGATCAGCTTGATATTTCATTGCTGCATCATAAATCGGCATTACTTCATCCGTCGGCCAGTAAGTTGTGTAACCGCCCTCTGTACCTGGTGCCAGCTGGTTGCGGATACGAATGTTTGCGAAGGTACCGCGCATCATGACCTCGTGGTTACCGCGGCGGGAACCATAGGAGTTGAACTCGCGAGGTGTGACACCTTTATCCTGCAAATATTTACCCGCCGGCATATCTTTCGCTATTGCACCCGCCGGAGAAATATGGTCCGTTGTGACAGAGTCGCCAAACTTCCCGATTACACGCAATCCTTGTAGAGGCTGCACGGTGCCGCTTCCTCCGGAGATGTTCTCGAAGAAGGTAGGATTCTGGATGTAAGTAGAATCCGCATCCCATTTGTAAAGCGGTTCGTCAGTTGTATCAATTTCATTCCATTTGGCATTGGAATTGAAGACATCCTCATACTCCTTACGGAAGATTTCCGGTGTAACAACTTCAGCGACTGCATCGCGGATTTCTTTGGGAGAAGGCCATAGATCTTTGAAATAGACCGCGTTTCCGTCTTTATCCGTTCCGATTGGGTCGTTATCCAAGTCGATATCCACTGTACCTGCAAGCGCATAAGCCACGACTAGCGGCGGTGAAGCCAAATAGTTCGCTCGCACAAGCGGATGGATACGGCCTTCGAAGTTACGGTTACCAGAAAGTACGGATGCAACCGTCAAATCGCTGGAAGAGATCGCTTCTTCGATTTCAGGAGACAATGGTCCAGAGTTGCCGATACATGTCGTACAGCCGTAACCGACTAGCGTAAAGCCTAATTGGTCAAGATAAGGCGTCAGTCCTGCATCATCCAAGTAACGCGTTACTACTTTCGAGCCTGGTGCAAGGGATGTTTTCACATACGCAGGCACGTTCAGGCCTTTTTCAACCGCATTCTTCGCAAGGAGTCCAGCTCCAAGCATAACGTATGGGTTAGATGTATTCGTACAGGAAGTGATCGCAGCAATTGCGACAGCACCTGTTTTCATCGTGGACGTTTTACCATCCGGATGGTGTACATCAACTGACTTATCGAATTCACTCTTATCAAGTCCGAATCCTTGGTTGCCAGATGGTGCTGTAATGGAATCAACGAATGATTTCTGCATGCCGGAAAGCGGAATCAAATCCTGCGGACGCTTCGGACCGGAAAGGTTCGGCTCCAATGCGGAAAGGTCGATTTCCACGATTTCCGTATATTCAGGGTCACGGGCATCCGGAGAATACCAGAAGTCATTTTCCTTCGCATATTTCTCAACTAGATCGATTTGATCCTTGCTTCTGCCTGTTAAATGCATGTAGTTCAGTGTTTCTTCATCAATTGGGAAGAAACCGCATGTCGCCCCGTATTCCGGCGCCATATTCGAGATTGTCGCACGGTCGGCAAGCGGCATATCCGCAAGTCCCGGACCGAAGAATTCCACGAATTTTCCGACCACGCTCTTCTGACGCAGTACTTGTGTCACCTTCAGTGCCAAGTCGGTCGCAGTGGAACCAGCTGGCATCGTTCCAACGAATTTCACGCCGATTACATCTGGTGCCGGGAAGTAAGATGGTTGTCCAAGCATGCTTGCTTCTGCTTCGATACCGCCGACACCCCAGCCTAGGACACCAAGTCCATTGATCATCGTCGTATGGGAATCAGTACCAACCAATGTATCAGGATAAGCAGTATACGCACCGTCTGCATCCTCATTGGCATGGACTACGTTGGCCAAGTATTCCAGGTTGACCTGGTGGACGATTCCAGTCGCAGGCGGAACAGCACGGTAGTTATCGAATGCTTTTTGCGCCCAGTTTAAAAATTCATAACGTTCTTTGTTTCGCTCAAATTCCAATTCCATGTTCACTTTCAATGCGTCTTGCGTACCATACTTATCAACCTGTACGGAGTGGTCGATGACAAGATCGACCGGGATTTCAGGATTGATTCGATCTGCATCCCCGCCAAGGTCGACCATCGCTTTTCTTAAGGAAGCGAGATCCACGACCGCCGGTACTCCGGTAAAGTCTTGCAGGATAACAC
Organism: Terribacillus jepli; assembly: GCF_047228925.1. NCBI lineage: Bacteria > Bacillati > Bacillota > Bacilli > Caryophanales > Bacillaceae > Terribacillus > Terribacillus jepli. The sequence goes on from NZ_JBFEGH010000004.1 coordinate 232,664, forward strand.
GGGAAGGCTTGAATGGTACATCCGTGATGTTCCCATTCCCCCAGTTTGCTAAGCCTTCCACATGCTCGTCCTTGATTGCAAAGCCATCATGCTGACGGATCAGCGATTCAAGCAGCACACGAATGGAGAATGGCAAGCGGGAGACTGTTCCGAGCCCTTTCTCTTCAAGCGCTTTCAATTGATAGTAATTGTACGTCTTTCCATTTAATTCAAACTGTTTCTTTGCGTTGTATGAATTATTTCCCACCATCGTATGAACAAACCCCCTTGTGAATTAGCCTGCTCTATCACAATCTTATGATAGAACAGCACGAGCTAACATCGATTTGCACTCTTTATTCTAAATGAAAACGATTCATAAGTAAATTAATTAAGAGCAAATTATACGCGTAAAATAGGGAATCGTAGCGTATTTTGCAGTCAACCTATAGATTTTGATAACACTCGAATAAGCCCTTTTACACAAGGGATAATAGGTGATATGGAGGTGAGAAAATGGGAGATCAGAAAGGGAAACAACGAAAACACCCAGAGAAGGTGAATGAGCCGCTGAGCGGGTCGAAGAAAGTAAAAAACAAAAATCATAGCAGACAGAAACACAATAGTTCTCACGACATGTAAAACAAACATGGCCTCTTATAGAAGAGGCCATGTATAAATATTATAAGGTAATCGGCAAGGAAACCCTGAAGGTACTCCCCTTCGTTTCATTGCGCAGAATATCAAGTGCACCGTTATGCTTGTCCAATATTTGCATACAGATCATCAAACCTAATCCAGTACCTTCTTTCTTCGTCGTAAAGAAAGGCTCCTTGAGCTTGGCAAGCACATCATCCGGGATACCAGGACCTTCATCCACAACATCCACAATACAATCTGTACCAACTTGACGCTGACGTATATCAATCTTACCGCCCTTCGGCATTTCTTCAAGTGCATTCTTGATGAGATTGATGAAGAGCTGCTTGATTTGCGAGCGGTCACAGAGCAGCCTGCTATTCGATCCTTTTTCAAAATTGATCTGGACATTCTGCAAACGCGCCTGTGAGTACAGCAGTGTAATGACATCCTGCAGCATTTCATGAATCGTTTCTGATTCTTTGTTTTCCGCCACTGGCTTTGAAATGAATAGAAGCTCGGAAGTGATTGTTTCGATTTTCTCTATCTCTTCCACCATGATCTTGTAGTACTCTTCCTTGCGGCTGATACCCGCCTGAATGAGCTGAAGGAAACCTTTCAGACTTGTAAGCGGATTGCGGATTTCATGGGCGATCCCAGCCGCAAGCTGACCAGCCACACTCATTTTTTCCGATCGGAACATCATTTCCTCGATTTCTTTTTTATCGGAGACATCCTTGGCGACTCCGATATAATATGGGGCATCCGGCTCCTCTATTAGTGAGATGCTGGCTTCCATCCATATATGCTTCCCCCTGTTATCCAGTGCTGTGAAATGGAATCGCTGAGGCCATTCTGTTGCTGATTGGAACCTGTTCTTCAGGACAGGCACGTCACATGGATCCAAATAAGTCAAAGAAGACGTGCCGAACACTTCCTCTGGCAGATAGCCCAGCAGCCGTGTAACCGACGCAGAAGTATACTGGATCACCCCGTCATTGCTGCAGACGAACACGATATCAAAACCGTTTTGGTCGATCCATTGCAGCATCGGCGCTGGCAGTTCAGCCAAAGAATGTGCCTCAAAGCCTGTCGAATCAAATGAAGCCGCTTGTTTCTTTTTCTCTGTCTTATAGTCGTCTTCGTTCAAGCTCCTTCGCCCCCTTTTATGTGACCTTGTTCGTGCATCTATGTATGTATAAGTCCTTTTGTAATGTATGTTACTACAATTAGCCAAAAAACAAAACGCTCGTGCCACGATTTTCCTAAAACTTGTATAGACATAATCAATATATGAAAAAAGACTTTCTCACTGTAAGAAAGTCTTTCCACAACCATCAGGCGACATGCAAGCTTCTCTCAAGCCGTTTATACTTCCAAAGCATCGCAATTCGCCAGGAAGCGATCATACCGAAGGCCAGCAGGAAGAAGACTCCGCCCATCTCCCCTATTTCAATCGTTTGCCCGATCGCCACCTTGAGCAATACCCGGACAAACACAAGCCCGACGAGTATGATGGCGAATGCCTTGGAAGGCTTCAGGAAAATCTCCCCATCCCGCACTTCAAAGTTGGAAGTCAGAATCAGCAAACTGGAGAAAATGACTCCAGCACCGAGTGAATACCAAACCTCCAACCATGGTACACGGAACACTGGAAAAAGAAACATCAATGCCCCCGTGCTCATGAACAGCGGCGGCAGGATGATTTTCTTTGCTGTCACTGGCCTGGCAGCAGCCCGCATCCGGATCATCGCAACAGCCAGACCCATACATGCAACCAGGATGGTACTGATGATAACAGGTAATGTCATACCCTTACCTTCTTTCGATTTACATTTCTTTAAGCGAGGATACGCTCCACTGTTTCAATTACGCGGGCGTCCTCGAAAGGCTTCGTAATAAAATCCTTTGCACCAAGTTCGATAGCCTGCATGACAATGCGCTGCTGCCCCATTGCAGAGCACATGATCACTTTAGCTTCCGGATCAATCCCGATGATCTCCTTCAGAGCTGCAAGCCCATCCATATGCGGCATCGTGATATCCATGAGCACGATATCAGGTTGCGTGTCACGGAACTGAGATACTGCCTCATGTCCATCCGCAGCCTCTCCGACAATCTCATGATTGTTCTCTGTAAGCAGACCCCGCAACGTCTTCCGCATGAATTTCGCATCATCTACTATCAATATCTTTGCCACTTGCATTCTCCTCACTGCTTGAACGATCTTGTGCGATGGACAGGATGATCGTCAGGGCGATTCCGACTACTGTAAGATAAACCCCTAGATCAAAAAGTGTCGCTGTAGCCAATTCCAGCTCCCCTAGTACCGGCAAGTGGATATACGTGAATGTATGACTCAGGAATGGCTGTCCGAATAGGAATGATCCAGCACTGGTCAAGATGGCAATCAGCACACCTGTCACCGTCAGCACACGATAATTGATCGGCAGAACCTTGCTGACTGTCTTGAAACCGTATGCCATATACATGAGAACCAAAGCAGCAGCAGTTCCAAGTCCTCCGATGAATCCACCACCCGGCGAATTGTGGCCCGAAAAAAACAGATAGACCGAAAACCCGAGCAACAAGAAAGAAATGAGCACGGTTGTTGTTTTGAAAATTAGATTATTCGGTGAAAATTCCACAATCGACACCCTTTCCCTACATATTCTAAACTACTTCACAGCTTTTTTCACGATTTAAAAACCGTAAAAAGAGAAAAAACCTGCAAGATAAGCTGTTATCCTTGTCGTAAGATCGAATAAAAGCAAAATACCGATAAGAATCAGGAAATAACCACTTATTTCATGCAGGATCTTCCCGGTTCTTTTTAATCTCTGCAATCGAGATCCGAAGAATCCCCAGAAAAAGAAAGGAATACTGAAGCCCAGTACATAAGCTGCCATAAGCGGGACGGCTCCAAGCGGCTGCAGAGCAGCGCTAGTCATGATGCCCGCTAAGATTGGACCTGTACAAGGCGTCCACCCCATCGCGAAGGAAAGCCCAATCAGGAACGAACCAGCATATCCAGGAGGCCTGTTTTTAAAACGAAGCAAGGTTTTAGACGTCTGCCATCTTCCTCCAAGCAACCCTATCTGCACTGCACCCATTAGAATCAAAATTATTCCACCAATAACTCGTATGTATGATTGATATGCAAAAAGCCATCCAGATAAAGCTAGTGCGCTGTAGCCAAGCAGTAAAAAGATCGACGAAAAGCCAATAAGGAAGAAAATTGTATGCAGAAACCATCCGGAAGCATGCGATTTTTTTGCAGATGAGCCTGGATTGACACCTGCCAAATAAGACAGAAATGCCGGATAAAGAGGCAGAACACATGGTGAAAGAAAAGAAAGGAATCCAGCAGTTACCGCCAGCAGTATTGTTACTTCCATGAGCATCCCCCCAATATCGACAAGCAAAAGGAACCCCGCGACACAGGATTCCTTCTATTAGCTTATTTTACACTATAGCACAGTTCAAGACATGCCAACAGTTTGAGCATTATGGTCCTCTATTACTTGATTATTGACATAACGATGGAAGAACCACTCACCTATTCCAATTACAACTGTTGAGATCAAGGATGCCAACACAACATTGTCATCAGGATTTAGCAATGCCTCTCCTAATGCCCAAAGAACGATGAATGTCAGAATAGCATCACTAACCGTGGCAATTGTATTCCGCTTCTTAAAATCGCCATCTGGCTTACTTCGGTCACCCGCCCTGCTCAGGATTAATAAGTCACCAATTACATAAGCAGCTATCGTCAAAACTACACTCATAAGCAGCGTATCACTGAATTCCGTATTAAACATAAGGGTGAAAACAATCCATAAAACAGCTAAAATCATGATGAATTTGATCACAAGTGCTTTCACATGTTTCATTTCTTATCACTCCTTCTTATTTATGTTCCAATTCCTTGATTATCAAAGAAGTAAACCTACTCTATTTTAGTATGGCTGCTGTTTCATATTTCATGCATGAAAAAAAGCCGCTTATTCTTTGAAGTAAGCGACTCTTGTAATTTGTGATGGGATCGAAAGGTTGAGCTCATATTCATCGCACAGTCTGAGTTACATAACTGGTTTGCCATCTGATTCTGATAAAGCTGGGAATAGAGTCCCTTTCTCTTTAATAATTCGAAGTGTGTCCCGTGCTCCGTGATTTCACCATTGTTCAAAACGACAATTAAATCAGCGTCTTGGATCGTGCTTAAGCGATGAGCAATGACAAAACTGGTCCCTCCTTTCATCAAAGTTTTCAAAGCCGCTTGTATTCGCAATTCTTTTCTCGTGCCAACACTGCTTGTCGCTTCATCCAATATAAGAATTGAAGGATCTGCTAATATAGCACGCGCAATCGTCAGAAGCTGTTTTTGTCCTTGGGTTAAGTTACTGCCATCACCGCTTAATTGTGTTTCATAGCCCTCTGGAAATTTTCTAATGAAAGCGTCAGCCATGGCTAATTTCGCCGGCATGGTCGACTTCTTCATCTGTAGCATCTAACCGACCATAGCGGATGTTTTCACGAATCGTACCAGTGAATACATAAGCATCTTGTAAGACCAAACCAATCTGCCGCCGCAGAAATTGCTTGTCGGTCTGTTGTATATCTTCTCCATCGAGCAGAATCTTGCCAGATTGAATATCGTAAAATCGCGTCAGTAAATTAATGATAGTCGTCTTCCCAGCTCCTGTGGGTCCTACTAATGCAATCATTTGTCCAGGATTGGCTTGCAAGGTAAAGTTTCGCAATACAGGCATGTTTTTATCATAACCGAATTGGACATTTTCGAATTTAACTTCTCCTTTAATCTTTTTGCTCGGCATTCGTCAATCTTGTATAATATAGATTCTATTGAGAGCCGATGATTTTCCATCTTCCTCCAACAAAAAACCACTCTTCCTACCATATAAATAGAAAAGTGGTTACTGATTTTATTAATCTGTATATGTAAATCCGCATTACAGTGCTAAATAGCGAACGTACACTAATAAAGCTATGAAAATACAGCATCGGTTTAATCTAGATAAAAATTATAATCTGCGTGCAAATGATCTCTTCTGGTTTTATCTTTCTTCGTGCTTTTGCACAATTGCCGCAGTATTTATGCTTACTAAGAGCTCATTGATCGCATGATAATCCGGTTTCTCAGGCAATGTTGAACGCTCCGCGGCCTTCTTAAGTTCGATGTCTAACGCCGCTACAAGTTCCACAGCTTCGTTAAATGTGTATTTGCCATTTCTGCAGTCGAGCAATAAATTACGATTCGGCCTATATGTACTGAAATCTCCTGTCTCCAGGATTTCAATGGCGCTAGTCAGCAGCCTAACGCTGTGCATAAAGAATTTCGTGTCATATCCATACTGTTGGATCAAATCCATTCTGCCGGATCGACTTTTGTTCCTTTGCTTAAGCTGTTGAATTTGCGCGTTAGCATAACCTCCAAACTTCCTTTGAATTGCTTTGGAAAGGAATAGATGCCGATTATCAATTAACCGCTGTCCTAAAGCAGTCACTTTCAAATACTGTTCTCTCCTTAAAAACAGGATCTCCATGTTATTTGGTACACCAGTCATGGCATCTTTTACAAACTTGGTAATATGTATAATGTTAATATCAACAACATCTTTGGTATTCTTAAAATTCTTGCCGCCGCTACTATTGTATTCATTGAATGATTCCAAACCCAAGTAATAGCTTACAGGCGGAATGCACACACCTTTATAATCCTTATCCGATTCTTCCGTATTTGTCCCATAAGCGTAGCTGCCTGTTGGAGCCAGGATGATCGTTCTCTCTTCAAGCCATTCGTAATGGATGGGTTTCATATTTCCTCCCTATACTCAACAAATAGATAGTTATATTTTATCCAATTCTAAAACATGTAGTGACTGTTTGAATGTCGGCTCTGAGATAAACTATACAATTTACCCCTAGAAAACCACACACTCAATTATTTAATATGCCACACCAATCAACTATGTATTAGTCCTCCATCAACAAAAAAACCACCCTCCCTGCTAAGTCTCTCAACAGAAAAAGTGGTTCCCGGATTTAATAAAACAATTGCAGCCATCAAATCCCTTTTTTTGCAATGCCATATCGCCAACGTGAAACGTCAAAGCTATATAGAAATAATTGCTTATTTACCTTGTTGGTTATTCATTGCGCGCATCATTTGGTTGATTTTCTTTTGTGATGGTTTTTGACCCATTTGCATCATCATTGTACGAAGCATCTGTTCATTAATTGGCGGGTTTTTCTTCAGATAGTTCATCATGTATCTTCTGGCGATGAAAAATCCAAGTGCTACGCCGATAATCAATGTAGCCAGTGCTATAAGTACGACCCAGATCGGACTCATATTGGCTTCCTCCTTCAAAATATCTCTAATCTAGTATAGACAATCAAAAGGAAGAATACAATAGATGAACCCGTGATTGCAGGTCATTTTTTATGATTGGTGCGATCCATCCGCAGTTGTTGGCAGCAGGTTCGATGATGAAAAAGGATGAATCGAAGTGGCGGAGTTCCGAAAAGATGGTTTCTTCAGCTGTCGTCAAAGAGTCGCAAATGACACGAAGGCAGTGCCGTTCAGCCTCAATGTGAACATTTTCATCCTGATGGAATGCTTGCTGCAGTGATGCATTAGGAGGAAAATCATTTGTAATATAGTCCAGCTGCTCCTGTACATATGCGGTTTTCTCCACCTGGCTGGAGAGGAAAAAGCGATAGAGGATATCCGATTTATAAAAATAGCGGAAGTAGATCTCATGTTTCACCCAATAGACAAAGTACTCTTTCATAAACTTGTCCCCCTTCTCCTTTGAAAGAATAGTATACGTGAGACAGCATTACTTAATCCCTCGGAACTTGTAGCAAAGAGACACGAAGATGCAGAGCTTTACTCGAAAATTGTCGTAAAAGAAAATACCGGTCACTGGCGTGACCGGTATTTCCATTAATCCAATATAGATTTCACTTGTTCAATGACATTATCGACGGTGAAGCCGAATGCTTCGATCAATTTATCGCCGTTGCCGGACGCACCGAATGTGTTGATGCCGATGACTTTGCCGTCAAGGCCGACATATCTTTCCCATCCAAGCGGCGAAGCCATTTCGATACCGACGCGTTTCTTCACTGCAGGCGGCAGGATGCTATCTTTATAGGACTGCTCTTGCAGTTCGAAGCGATCCCATGATGGCATGCTGACGACGGAAGCATCGATGTTCTGCTCACGAAGTGCTGCTTGCGCACGTACAGCGAGCTGTACTTCCGATCCGCTTGCAAGAAGCAATACATCCGCCGTTTCTTTTTGCGCTGGGCTGACAACGTATGCACCCTTCTTCACGCCTTCATACGCCGCTTGCTGCGTAGATGGCAGTGTAGGAAGATCCTGACGCGTAAGAACTAGCGCCGTTGGAACTTTTTCCGATTCAATTGCCAGTCTCCATGCAGCCTGTGTTTCATTGCCATCGGCTGGACGGACAACGCTCAAGCCAGGCATTGCACGCAGTGATGCCAGCTGTTCGATCGGCTCGTGTGTCGGTCCGTCTTCTCCGACTGCGATGCTATCATGAGTCAATACGTATGTCACAGGTGTTCCCATTAAAGCAGACAGACGGATAGCCGGGCGCAAGTAATCACTGAAGACGAAGAATGTACCGCCGTACACCTTCAGACCGCCGTGAAGCGCCATACCGTTCAAAGCAGCGCCCATCGCGAATTCACGCACACCGAACCAGATATTGCGGCCGCTGTAGTTCGATTTGGAGAAGTTCTCTTCCTTCGCTAAGAGCGTCTTGTTGGAACCAGCAAGGTCGGCACTTCCGCCAAACAAAGCTGGCACAGTATCGGCAATGGCATTCAATACCTTTCCGGAAGCAGAACGAGTGGCAATTGCATCTTTGCCTTCCTCGTACGTCGGAAGCGCATCCGCCCATCCTTCCGGAAGTTCACCTTTGATTGCAGCAGACAGTTCTCTTGCAAGCTCAGGATGCGCTTCTTCATACTTCGCAAATAGCTCGTTCCAGGCACTTTCAGCTTCGGCGCCATTTTTGACTACTTTCTCTTCGAAATCTGCATAAACCTCTTCCGGGACGTGGAAGTCTTCATGTTCCCACTTATAATATTCCTTCGTAAGTTTTACTTCATCAACACCCAGCGGCGCACCATGCGAAGCACTTTTCGCTGACTTGTTCGGAGAGCCGTAACCAATGACAGTTTTCACTTCAATCAAAGTAGGCTGTGTTGTATTCGCTTTCGCTTCTTTGATAGCTTCACGAATTGCATCCACATTCGTGCCTTCCTCGACACGAATCACTTGCCAGCCGTATGCTTTGAAGCGGTCTTCCACATTCTCAGAGAAACTGTGATGAAGATCGCCATCGAGCGAGATATCATTTGAATCATACAGGACGATCAGCTTGTCCAAGCCAAGATGGCCCGCAAGTGATGCTGTCTCATGGGAAATACCTTCCATCAAGTCACCATCACCGCAAATGGCATATGTGTAGTGATCCACAACCGGGAAGCCCTCTTTATTATACTTCGCTGCAAGATGCGCTTCAGCCATTGCCATACCGGTAGCCATCGCGATACCTTGTCCCAGCGGACCAGTTGTTGCCTCGACACCATCCGTATGATGGACTTCCGGATGACCTGGTGTACGGGAGCCGAATTGACGGAATGATTTCAAATCATCGATGGATACTTTGTATCCAGATAAATGCAAGAGGGAATACAAGAGCATGGAACCATGTCCGGCAGACAAAACGAAACGATCCCGGTTGAACCAGTGGGAATTCTTCGGATTGTGAGCCATGAAATCGGTGAAAAGCGTATACGCCATCGGTGCAGCACCCATCGGCATACCTGGATGGCCGGAATTAGCTGCTTCGATTGCATCGATCGATAACGTACGAATTGTATTGATTGAAAGCAATTCTGTTGTCTGAACCATGTGAACATCCCTTTCATCTAGCAAATTATGTACTCTTGTTCATCCTATACCGAAATGCTCTGATAGACAAGGATTTATACATAGAAAAAGAAGGGAATGGCTGAGCATGAAGCCAGCCTCCCCTTCTTATTTATCGTCCCGCATTTTCTTCACTTTATCCGGTGTAACATCGTTTCCTTCCGGATCGATGATCGTCATCGTCTTGAATTGGTTCTTGAACGAAGAGCGGACATTCTTCAAATATTCCTGTCTAAGTTCCTTCTGCTCTTTCTGTTCGCCAAGGCTAAGTCCTTCTGTTTTCGCTTTATGTGCCAACGCGTTGATGCGCGCCAATTTTTCTTTGGATATCATTTGTGTATGCTCCTTTAAGCATTAAAGTTCATACACACTATGTTACCTGCTGATGTCCTCCGATTCAAGCGAAAGATATTCCTGATACCTCCTATGTACGGTTGCCTTCGATACACGGAACCCCATACCGCGAAGAACAGAGCTGATTTCCTGGAAAGTGAGCTTGTTGTTTCGCAGCCTGACCACCTCTTGGATCGGAAAGTCAATCCTCTCCCTGCCCGGTGCCGCCTGCTGGTTGCTCAAATTCTTACTCGGATCATAGCCCGCTTCAATCGCCCGTCTCATGCCCCGTTTTATCTTCATATTATGAATTTTCCTCTGGTACTCCTCGACAATACCGACAATCTGGAGCACCATACCATCCGATTCAGAAAGCTGGAATTCGCCATGCTGACTCAACGTATAGACTTTGACCTCAAGCTTTTGCAGGTGATGGAATAATGCAATTTTGGTATTCCCTCTGCCGAGTCTTGTTTCATCCTGGATAAGAAGGCAATCTGCTTCACCTGCTGTAAATAGATCCAGCATGCGAAAGATACCCGGCCGTTCGATTTCATAACCGCTCTGTCTCTCTTCTACGATATCGATGACCTCTATGTCGGAAGAAGCAGCAAGACTCATGAGCTCTTCACGCTGTCGCTCAATGGAACTTGCCTGCTCGTCCTTTTCTGTACTGACTCTGCAATAGATGACTGCTTTCATTGATGTACCCTCTCACTTCAGCTAATTAGACACTCATAATGAGTGTAAAGTATAAGAAGAAAAGCGTGAAGCCGAAAAGCACATAATAGAATAGATCTGATTTCGCTAGTTTTTTGAACATGGTAGACCCCTCCGCGTTTTAAGAACGTGCGTTCTCTTTGTTAATTCCATTATATACGAACATAGGTTCTAGTCAAGGCTTTTTTTCGAACGGATGTTTGTATATTGAAATCTGTCATGGTATACTGTATGTAATAAAAATATATGCACGGGGTGTTCGATACATGATGAAACTATCGAAAAGACAGGAAGCGATTCTAGCATACATAAAGGAACAGGTACTCGATAAAGGCTACCCGCCATCCGTCAGGGAAATTGGGGAGGCAGTCGGCCTGGCATCCAGCTCCACGGTACATGGCCATCTTTCCAGACTGGAGAAAAAAGGGCTGATTCGGCGCGACCCTACCAAACCGCGTGCCATCGAGGTCCTATCATTAGATAACGAAGAACAGACTGAAATCCCCCGCGGCGAGGCAAATTATGCGCCGGTCATCGGGAAAGTGACGGCAGGTATTCCAATCACCGCCGTAGAGAATATCGAAGAATACGTACCGGTACCAAGCCATCTGGTCGGTCCGGATGACAATATTTTCGTTCTAGTCATTGTCGGGGAGAGTATGATCGAAGCCGGCATTCTGGATGGGGACATGGTCATCGTCAAACAACAGCAGACAGCTCAAAACGGTGAAATCGTCGTAGCGATGACAGAGGACAATGAAGCGACGGTGAAGCGGTTCTTCAAGGAAGAGAACCAGATCCGCCTGCAGCCGGAGAACAGTACGATGGAACCTATCATCCTGGATAATGTTAGCATTCTTGGAAAAGTAATCGGTTTATATCGATCCATTCAATAAAAAATCGGCATCTGCCGATTTTTTTTCATAGAATTTACACACTTTCCGCCTTCTTTCGACACATTTTTTGGGTATATTAGAATATGCTTTTACCAAAAGCTAGAAAGCGGGTGGAATCGTGAAGCTATTTTACAAGCTTGTGTGCAAAATACGAGGCCGTCATAAGATTGATAGTGTTACTGATTCATGCAAATGCGGATATACTAGGAGTTACCGCAGGGAACAACACAGTATGGACGATTATTATCTTAAAGAACGTTAAGTACAGTGAGGAAATAAGAGCTTGCCTATGCGGCAAGCTCCTCTTTTGAATGATGGGTTTCTTTTTTAGTTTCTTGCGTTAAGCAAGGCAAACTTATCAATCCGTTATTAAATGATCAATCTTGGCTGGGTTCTTTCTTTTCCTGAATTCACCCGCAGCCATACCGACTGCTTTCCGAAAAACTTTATTAAAATAATTTGCGTTTGAATACCCTACCCTATCAGCAATCTCTGTGATGGATAATCTTGTTGTCATAAGCAAATCAACCGCTTTTTGAACCCTTATTTTAGTGAGATATTTGATTGGTGTTGTATCAAGCTGCTCTTGAAAATGCTTGACTAAGTAATATTTGGAATAACCTGATACTGCAGCGATATCACTCAATGTAAGGGGCTCAGCATAATGTGACTGCATATAAGATAAGGTTTTTGTAATTTGATCAGAAAGATCTTTCTTATGATTTTCCATGTCTCTTACAAATCGATAACACTCCATGATATATTCATAAGCGCTGGCGGATGCTAGATAACTATCTGTAATTTTATTCTCGATCGTATCCTGGTATATTCCCAACAATAGCTGAATCAGTTTTGATTCTGGAGAAATTTTCAGGACGGGACCGTTATTTTCTAAGATATAACGCCAGCATTCCATTGCTTTGCGGCCAACCAAGGTAATGAAGATGAATTCCCATCCATCACTGTCCTTTGGGAGATAATAACGATGCTCACTCGGAATTTCAACAAGAAATGCTTCCCCTGCTTTTAACGAATAACATTTCCCATCAATCTCAAGATTTCCCGTGCCTGATAACGTGTACTGAAATACATACGTGCCAATATCCTGTCTTTTCAATCCATCCCAATCATAGCTCATATCCGGGCTTTTTTTATCTCTGCCGAGCAAGAAAATGTTTGCTGTTTCGTCCATTCCCGCATCCTGAAAATGAAAGCCATAGACACCATAACCTTCTATCTTATCTCTTTGACTTGTATGGATGATTATCTCCCCCTTAACCTTCAGTTTATATCAGCGTACACAAAAAAACGACCGGTATAACAATTGGTCGCTTTTTCAACTCCATCTCCACTATTACTTAACCTTTGACACTTCCAGCTGCTAATCCTTCAATGAAGAAACGCTGCAAGAGCAAAAACAAGATGACCATCGGCAAAGATGCAACGAGTGCTGCCGCACCGACAAGGCCCAACTGGCTTGTATTTTGACCAAAGAAACTGGAAAGTGCAACCGTCAGCGTATGCATATCGGAATCCTGCAGGAAGAAAATCGCGAACTGGTAATCATTCCAGATGTATACGCAAGACAAAATCAGTACGGTCGCCGTGATTGGCTTCAATAACGGAAATACTACCCGGAAGAATACACCAATCGTGCTCGCCCCATCCATCCTGGCTGCTTCTTCTAATTCTTTCGGTATCGTCGAACGGATAAAACCCGCATACAAGAAAATGGTCAATGGCAAGAAAGCCGCGACATTGTTCAATATGGCAACAAGTCGTGTATTCATCAAGCCAGCGTCCACGACAAGCTGATACAAAGGGACAAGCGCAGTAAGCGGCGGGATCACCATTACTGCCACAAATAGCATATAAACATATTTGTTCAGTTTTGTCTGGCGTCTTGCCAAGGCATATGCAGCAAGAGAACCGAAAATGATCAGCATTGCCGCTGCAGCTATTGTGATGATGAATGTATTCATGAACGCAGTTGACAAATTGGCTTCTTCCCAGGCAAGTGTGAAGTTCTCCAGGCTGAAGTAATCCGGGAGCAGCCATTTCGAAGAAAAATCACCTGCACGCTTCAGGGACGTCGTTATTAAAATATAGTAAGGAACCACATGACAAAGTGTGATGAGCAATGCCACACCAGTTGAAAGCCATTTTGCCCGCTTTGATATCTGGTTCATCACGCTTCAACCTCTTTTCGTTTAAAGTAGATTAGGGCTGCCATGCTCAGAACAAGTATGATGACTGCCATCAAAACCCCTTGTGTAGCCGCATAACCCGCATCCTGACGGGCAAAGTAAAGGGAATACATGAATGTGGACATCGATTGGGATGCATTGCCTGGTCCCCCATTCGTCAAGGAAACGATGACATCGAATAGTTTCAAACCACCGATGATATTGATGACGATGTTGATTGTGATTGCCGGCATCAGCAGCGGGAGCGTAATATTCTTGAATTTGGACCAACTCGATGCGCCATCGATATTAGCTGCTTCATAATAATCTTTTGAGATACTTTGTAAACCGGCAAGATAGATTATCATGGCAACACCGACAAATTGAAATGTATTGACGAAAACGATGATAAAAGGATTCAAATCAGGATTACCCAGTGCATTCACCGGCTCCATTCCGAGCCACGAAATAATATCATTCAGAGCACCACCCTGATAAGCGAAGAAAAAGTACCAAATGTAGCCCATCACGATCGGACTGATAATGACAGGCAGATAAATGATTGTCCGAGTCAGGGATCTGATTTTTAAAGTTTGATTCAGCAATAAGGCGTATCCGAGCCCGATGATATTCTGCAAAATGGTGCTGCCGATACCGTATAGCAGCGTATTTTTCACAACTAGCCAAGTGTCGGGATCTTCAAACATGCGCTTGTACTGCTCAAACCCAACATAATCGTACATTTGGGAAAAGCCATTCCAATTGGTCAGGGAAATACGGATGCCATCGAAAAATGGATAGATAATAAAAAGAAAGACTAACAGGACACTCGGAAGATACATCCACCAAAGGGATGATTCCCTCCGTCGTTTCGTCAACCTCTTTGGTTCTGCGTCCGATGATAGCATTTTGGCCATTATCATCATCTCCTCTTATTTAAACAGAAGGAGCAAAAAAGCTCCTCCTGAGTTGCCATTGATTCATTTTACTAAGCGCTCATATTCTTCACTCATCTTCTCGGACACTTGCTTAGGCGACATAGCTCCAGATACGAGCTCCTGGCCTGTCGCTCCCATTGGATCCCACATTCCGCTTGGCAGATAAGCTCGATCAAAATACGGCTCGATCCGGGTTCCTTCATATTGCGAATAAAAATCCGCAAAATAATTCTCTGCATCCACATTGGTCAAGGCATCCGGGAGCGAGGTACCTTCTGCAAATTTCTTCGCTACATCCGGCTGGGCAATATATGCAATGAATTTCTTGGCTTCTTCCTTGTGCTCTGAATTCTTCGAAACAGCCAAAGTGAACCGCTCCCCGCCAATCCAGCTCGGCTGATCATCCTCATAGATTGCCGGCACTGGCATCGTACCGATCTGCACCTCTGGATTGAGCGCTGTGACTTCACGTCCGATTGATCCGCTCATCATTGTAAAAGCCACCTTGTTTTGGGCCAGCAGCTCTGCAGCCTGTGTAGTTTGTGCGGTGACAGCATCTTTATTGAGAAGCTCTTTATCATTCATTTCCTTCAGCTTTTCCGGTAAAAAGGTATAGGAAGACCAGTCGAACGATCCATCGAGCAATGCATCACCATGACTGTTTGACGGTGACGTGATCAATAGCGGTGTGGCAAACTGATCAAAATATTGCCCGAATTGGCTTTTGTCCGATCCCCCTAGCCAAAAAGGTATTACCTCTCCCTTGCTCTTTTCTTTTATCGTCTCCAGGGCTTTCATGAATCCATCAAATGTTTCCGGCGGCTCCACTCCGTATTCATCAAGAACGTTCTTATTGTATGTCAGCCCATCCAGTGCTTGATTGATAGGAAAAGCATGCAGTTTTCCGGAATCGTCCGTCAAAAGGCTCTTCATCGCTTCATCCAAGTTGGCTGTCCACTCCATGTCACTTAAATCCACGGTATATTCCGCGTAACGGGTTTTAGCCCAGCCATGTGTATCAAATAAATCCGGCATGTCATTAGCCGCCATTTTCACCCGCGCCATCTCTTCATATCCATCGGTTGGATAGCTATCTTCAATATCTATATCGGGATTTTCTTCTTCAAAATCCGCAACGATTTCTTTGAAAATCTTTTGATCTTCCTGATTGGTTGCTGTTGACATGAGCGTCAGCTTGACTTCTCCATCTCCGCTTGCACTATTTCCACAAGCAGCAAGCAAAAAGATGGCAGATATAGAAAGTGCAATGAGTACCATTCTTTTTTTCATGATATCCCTCGCCTTTTGTTTTTAATGACAGCTGGGCACTGCTTTCCACGCAAATGGTTAAGCGCTTACATTTTATTTAGAGAAAACGCCAGACTTTCAATTGCTCAAAGTCTGACTGTTCCTTTTTCTGAAATATAAGCCGGAAGCATATCACCATGTGCTTCGATCAATTCATCGCACATGCTGATGATATCATCCATGGAGAGTTCAGCGGCTGTATGCGGATCAAGCAAGGCCGCTTGATAAATTTTTTCCTTTGATTTCGTCATTGCTGCTTCAATGGTCAATAGCTGCGTATTGATATTTGAACGATTCAAAGCTGCCAGCTGTTCCGGCAGCTCTCCCATATATGCCGGAGCAATGCCGTTTCGATTTGCGATACATGGTACTTCAACAACAGCATTACGAGGCAGATTGGCGATTAGACCACCTTTATTCACTATGTTCCCACCAAAGACGAACGGTTGATTCGTTTCCATCGCTTCGATGATACGTGATCCATATTCGCGTGAACGTTCATGTGTCAAGCTGTTGTCATTCATCAGCTCTTGCTTTGTCTTCTGCCAATTTTTAATTTGTTCCTCGCATCGGCGCGGGTACTCATCCAGTGGTATGTTAAAACGCGAAATCAGTTCCGGATACTTATCTTTAATAAAGTAAGGATGATATTCCGCATTATGTTCAGAAGATTCCGTCACATAATATCCGAATTTATCCATCAGTTCGTAACGAACCATATCATGGTGTTTTTCTTTTTGCTTCTCTTTGGCGCGCTTCTTGATTTCAGGATATAGGTCTTTGCCATTCGATTTGATCTCAAGCAGCCATGCCATATGGTTGATGCCAGCAATCCGTTCTTCAATATTCTCATGGGGAATCTCGAGGTCTTTGAGTAAATCCTTCGTGCAAACCTGTACGCTATGGCATAATCCAACGACTTTTACATTTGTAAAACGAGCGACCGCTCCGGTGAGTGCAGCCATAGGATTTGTATAATTCAACAGCCATGCATCGGGGCAAACCTCTTCCATGTCCCTTGCGATATCCAGCATGACAGGAATGGTGCGCAATGCCCGAAATACCCCGCCGATTCCAACGGTATCCGCAATAGTCTGGCGAAGACCATATTTTTTGGGGATCTCAAAATCGATGACGGTACTTGGCCGATAACCCCCTACTTGGATAGCGTTAATGACATACTTGGCACCCTCCAAAGCCTCTTTGCGGTCTGTATATGCTTTGATCGTAACCTCTGCCTGCAACGAATTTTTCAACGCATTCAACAGCAGCTCGGACTCGGACAAGCGTTCTTCGTCAATGTCGAACAAAGCAAATTCGAATTCCTGCAAAGCAGGAGACAACATACAATCTCCTAGTACATTCTTTGTGAAAATTGTACTCCCTGCTCCTATAAACGTGATTTTTCCCATTTGACTGCCTCCCTGAAATCTTACTGGATTATTAGGAACCTTACTTGCATCTGATGATACAGCGCTTTCTCCAAGCAGGCAATGGTAAATAAAAAAGCAAAAAGGGTAAAATATTGCTATCTATATTTATTGATAATAAGGTATTCACATTGCATTTTAATTAGGAAATGATATTGAAAAGCACTTTTTACAGTCACATCATTATCGTTAAGAATCCTAGCTTCATAAGATATGAAGCTTAAAGGAATCCGTTTGCAGCTGCATCATTACTGGAAATTTTGATATGTATACTCCTTCTGCCCCAGCAGTGGGGCTCCTCATATAACAAAGAGCTTGCCTACACAGCAAGCTCCCCTTTTGTATCCCGTTTCATCGCTACATGCAGTGCCCGGAGCAGGATACCTGGAGTAGCTTTTTCGTATGTCTCTCCCAAAAGCTGCCGGGCACCTTCCAGAATCCGCTTGTTCCCGATCAAAGCTAACAGCTCGTGTCCTTTTACGGAAATATCGTCAATGAAAACATCCCTATAATCCTTTGAGTTTGTCACAACTCCGGTAATGAACCCTTCCTGCAGCAGCACTTCTGTGTGATGGACGACATCATACGGGGTACATGTCCCTACAGCGCAACGATAATCTCTTACTTTCGTTCCTTGGAGTTGGTCTGCTTCTAACTGTTCCAGTATTTCTTGAAATAATGTAACGCGTAGTTTTGGCATATGATCTCCTCCTCTTGATACTTTTATTATTTCACAAATGGATCATTAGTATCTCAAAAAGTTTGTACATTTCTTCACAAATTATCGGCAATCAAGAGAACGGATGTGCGTGTAACCCTCTTAAATTAATTATTTTATTTAACTTAATATTCAATAAATCAATTAGCATTTATTGTCGTCACTTCCTACTTCGATGCATCCGACTTGCTGTTCCTATGATATATTGGTCATCTTCTTCTTGATTCAAATATATCATTGATGCGTATCCTGCAGCCATTTCTTCGTATGAGTAATCGCATGTAGTTTTCTTCATTTCAATAAAATGATAATGGAAGACTTGCTCTTTTACGTAACTGATACTCCCTCCCTGATCAGTCACTTTATATCTATTTGAGTCACTTTGAAATTCTGCTTTTACCAAGTTGGATTTATTCACATATACTTTTGTACTCAAATGAACATCTCCTGTTCATAATTGATTAGTCTCCGGTAAGATCAGGACTGCTTTGGAAGCATAAAAACCAAATGGAAAGACCTAAGTAACTATCTACTCTACTTATTTTTTCAGTTATGTATGGATAAGGTATTCAACTATCTCTTCTTTTGAAATCATTCCTTCATAATTCGCCATTTGTTCAAGATCATGGATAACCATTTCCCGATTTATCATAGTATCGTTTACGTAATCGATAATAATCATTGGATCTTCATCAACTTTTCTTTGCGGTGTGAGCATACCGTACACGTAACTTACATTCTCAATTAATGCAGAGTATGCCGCCAATTGCTTTTGGATTTGTTTCTTTTGGAGATTTCCTTCATGGTCCTCGACTATGCTTTTCCATTGTTCTTCATAAACTTTCTGATAGTCTCTCATATTTTCTCCTTCCACTTTTTGTAGTGCTTTCCCCTAAATTTCTCATCCATATCACACCGTTTCATATTAAAATCCTCTGCTTATCTCAAAAACCCCCATGTGAATTTTTAAATAACTCCAAGCCATACCATTTACACTTCATGCTCCTCCGGAAGTAAAAGAAGAACGAAGTTGCCTAACTTGCCTAGTCAGGAAAAATGCCATACAGTTTCACCCACCTATTGCTATTGCACCTTGTTTCGCCATATTCAATTCTCTACTACTTCTCTTTTGTTCCAGTGGATGTCAGATCATCACCACAAATTATCCGATGTTTTAATTTTATTTTATTTGGTAATTTAAGTCAATACTTTTTTGATGATTGTCTACTTGTTTCTTTAGCTTAATGCGATTTATCAAAGATGCAATTGAGCGACTGTAATATACATCATCCCTTTAATAGAATAGAGATTTAGTATAACTCTCGTTGTTCTAGGTAAAGAAATTTCTACCGACATGGCGTTCAGGTAAGGTTAATTATTTCGAGGATGCTTTTCGTAACCACTTATATTCATGTAATTAGATAGGATGAACTATGCATAGAATATTAGTTGTTTGCAGGAAAGATCCGTATTATCTACATCTATCTAGGTCCTCTATGTATTTTCCTGTTACTTCTTCATTTTCAAGCACATAAACATCTTCCACGTGGATTCCTTCTATTCTATAAATAGCTTTTTCTCCATCTTGAGTCACTCGCAGATCATCATTTGCTTCGACTACTGCTTCTAATAATTCCTCCTCAAGATGACTTGAATTTTGTTGACTTTTTATTGGTACTGTCACATATATGGTTAAACTTAATTGAGCAACTTTTTTTTTCAAGTTATATCTCTCCCATGGTGTTATTTATTATATCCGCAAAAACAAGAACATACGTTCGTCTTTTGTAGCCTAATTATACATTGTTACCGTTTTATTTTCCAGTAAATATGTAATTATTCGAAGTATTTTGCCTAAATCATTATAAGTCTATGAAACTTTTGAACCAGAATTAACATTTCGCTTATCTGATTGTCATGCTATGTCCTAAGATAGTTTACATCCCGTTTTAGACGACATGGATTGTAAGATTAAGTTAGACAACTAAAAAAGGCCATTCATGGTACACTCAACATGTATTTCCACCACAGAAAACATAGGAGTTATCATGTATGAGCTTGAATCGTACCGTCATCATCAGGTAACCACGACTAACATCGCGTTGCGGCCGAAACAAAATAGTCTTGTCGTCCGAACAACAGGCTTATATCACTGGGCTGGACCCCGGATGTCATCGTCGGGAGAGCGGAACACCCCATTGCTTGCTCTGTTCCCACGCTTTATCGCCGTTTCAAAGAGAAGCTTTTTGACGAGACGACACTTCCCATGAAAGGCAAGCGAAAGCCCAACGGTCATCAGGAGCGCCGAGGAAAACAAGTCTTCAAACGGAACGTGACGGAGCGTGAGGCTGCTTATCCTCTTTACAAGGAAGGGTTCGGCCATCTGGAAGGTGATACGATTGTTGGTGCACGCCATAAAAGTGCTGTAATCACCCTCGTGGAGCGACTGTCGAAAGTCATCATCACTTTGTAAAGCCAGTGATATTGAGAAGGCACTGGACACGCGGTTTCAGTCTGTGCTTAGACACTTGTTTAAGTCGATCACATTTGACTGTGGAAAGGAATTCTCCAACAAGAAATCCCTTTTTTATCAATACGGTATCGGCATTTTCTTTGCAGATCCCGGACCCCTTCCCAATGGCGCAGAATGAAAACTTAAATTGCTTAAAAGATGGGCTATCGAAGGAGATAGATTTCACTGAAGTTGACCAGGATTTCGTTTCGGAAGTCGCAAACAAATCAAACCACATCCCGAGAAAGTCCTTAAACTACCGTACACCATTGGAAGAATTCTTGAGTTACCTGGATGCGACGATAATGTCTAGCTTATATTGATAAATGAGACAAAATAAAAATCACCCTAATCCAGGATGACTTTCGATATTAGTATAAAGACTATTGATTGATTCTTCATTAACTTCTTTTTTTAACTTATGGTAATTTTGTCTTTTGGATATGTGGAACTGATCTGATAATTTATCATAAAAGTCGTTGTCTAATTCTCTACCATTCTTCAAATGCTTATATCCGTAATATAATTGTCCAGATTGCTTAACCTTATTAGGATCTAAATAAGGGTTTTTTGAAACGATCTTTAACACGTCAAAAATACGGTAAATATGGAAACTTGGAATCGGTTCGTGTGATCCCTCTCTGTTCCGCCCGGCCAATTTATGCCTTATGATATATCCATTATCTAATAACGGAGCTTCTTTTACAGATGTTGTAGATTTACCATTATTGTACGCATACATATCTTCTTCCAAAGCTTCTCTTATTGTTTGCATACACTTTGAACTTACTGTTATTTTTCTTTGTTCCTTTTTTAAATCAGTCAGCAATATACTATTATCTATTTCATTTATGTCACCCTTTTTGAGATTTCTCAATTCAGCAAACTGTCTTCCAAATACCCCTTCAAAAATTAATCGAACAACTACCCTATCTTGTGCGTTTATTAGGTTGTTTTCTAACTCATTTAAATCCTTTTCAGTAATATGGAACTTTTTATTATGACTTATTGCAGTTTGTAAGTGATTTGTAGTGATCCTATCTGCCATATTGATATTTGATGAAGTCAGACCATTTTGAATTGCCCAGTTTATATAGCTCCTTAAATGCGTTAGTGCACTTCTGGCAGCTGTTTCACTAGCATGATCTCCAGCCATGATCACTTCAAGTATTTGTTGTTCCGTAAACGTTGATAGATCTTTGTCTAAAAAAGATTCCATCTCTTCTGCTCTTTTTAAAGAATGCATATATACTTTTACTGTTTCCTCGTTATAAGTTTGTTTAAGATGTTCAAAAAAAGCTTTCTTCATTTCATAATTATAGAGCTTTGCCATAAGATTTCCTCCCAATTTTATACATCAAGGTTATCATAAACATCTCTTATAATTTCTAACTGTTGTCTAGCACCTTTCCCCTTAATGCCAGCAAAGTCTTTACTCTTTTCTGTAAAGTCCAACTTGTCCAAAATACTATTTAAATACACAGGATCAACATCGTTTTCCTGCATCCTTTTAGCTAATCTCATATAACCAAAGAACATATTATTCATAACCAAGTAAGGGCGTGATGTGTTAATATGACCTAAAAACTCTTCAGGATAAGCATAAAACAAGGTGTTCATGAACTCTGCGAGATATTTACTTAATTGAATAGCCTCATACTTATTCTTTAATGTCCAGTTCTCATCTATGGCTGCAGTTAACGTGTTAAAAGTAACAATCGCTTTACTATTCATTCCATGTGAAGTAGATACCCTGTTCTTTAGTTCACTGGAATACTCCAGCTGCTCTACTACAAATGTGGAGAATTTCTTCTTCGCAAAACGCTCCACTTGTGCTTTGGAAACAGGATTCACTGTATTCATTTGCGCAAAATAAGCTCTTGCTTTATCTACAGAAAAGTTTAAGATATTTATTTTGAATACCATGTCTTTATCAGGATATTGAAGAAGTGCAGTTACGATTGCAGATACCCTATGGAAACCATCCAGACAATCAAACAGAGTTCCGGGCATGATTGTTAAAGAATGCGTATCAGCATTATATATTACTTCCTCGCCTGGAATATCTGCTGTGCCTAAACGCGCATTGAACGTAAGCATTGAAGAAATTAAGTCATCGTTTTTTAATAACTCGACTATTTCTTTAACACTCGCTTCCTTAACTTTAGGAATAGGTATAATTTCATCCGTTTTACTATTTTTTTTAAAATGGGCCTCTCTTTGAGTATTGAAATTGTACTGGATAAGTTGACTATCCATGAGCTTTTTAATCTCTGAAGCTTTAATTGTACCTATAAAATCATCTTCTGATACTTGTACAATGCCTTCCAAAGTATAAGGAAAAGAGATTGATTCAGCTGTTTCCCCTCTAAATACAGTAGTTATCTCTTTAGCCATACGTTCAGGATAATACTTATCAGGATCAACTTCTTCCTCTTTTGTAAAGTTAAATACTGCTTCGGAGTATACATAAAGTTCCGGTATACCCAATTGTTTTATTTTGTTAGTATCATTCAAAATTCCTTGTACTTTTCCTGGAGATAAATCAAAATTTGATCCCAAAAATTGTTTAATATAACTTGTAAATTTCTTTTCATGCCTTAGGGAATCAATTAATTTAATTAGATTGTCGGATAATGTCGAAATGGCTTCTTCTGTGAGTAATTGTACCATGAAATCATTCCTTTTTTTCTAATTCTTTAATGGCGCTTTTTGTTCATCTAATATATTTATCTTATTATCAGTAGTGTAATTACAAATGCCTTAGCTTGGAATATTTATTTGGGATTCTTGGGAGGTCATTCAACTCTGAACTTTTATATCTTGAATTTGCCCTCTCATATTATCAATCTTTAGTTTAAAAATCATTGCATACTTAAACTATTTCAATAAGAATTTATTCTTTACCATTATAACCTAGTTGTTTGATAATCGTTTTATTTTATTCGAATATTATCATATGTTTTTTTAAAACACAATTTGAACAACCATTCCTATATCTTCTCCAACAACAAAAAAAGCACCTAGTTAGGTACTTCTTTTTATCCATCTATCATTCTTCTAGTAAAACAGTGAAGACGAATGAGTGGAATTCTTTACTCATCTTAGGCCCTCCGTTAAAAGTCTCTCCATTAATATTATAACTCCCATTATGGACTCCTACTATTTGGTTGACGGAATTTAGCTGCGCGCTACCTGAGTTCCCTCCATAAGTGTCTATTTTATAGAAGTTCTGATGAGAATTATCCCGAAGGATCCCTCCACTCATCTGATACTGAGAAACTTTACCTGTTTTATTAATCATGTCTCCAGGATAACCTTGAATCTTGATTCGAGTCCCGGTTGTTCCTGTACTTGTCTCTTTAAATCCTAGTGTCCCTGCAAAATCTCCTGCTTCTATATAGTCATTACCACTTTTAAACGGTTTGACTTTTACAATGGCAAAATCATATCTGGAATCATCTCCATTCCAACCACGTGGCTTGAAATACTCTTCTCCAACATAGGCTCCCCAGTAATAGGTGCTATCTAACATCCCTGGATAGAAAGTAGTTTGAGATGGGCTTCCTAAGCCATCTATACAGTGTGCATTCGTCAAGTATTTATCAGAATCTATCAAAGTACCGGTACAGGAGGATCCAGAGCTTCCTAACATAAACCCTATTTGTTTATTAGGAGTTTTAAGGACATCTGTTACTTTTTTTCTGCCATCCTCACCGATGACGACCTTTGTACCAACTGATGGTTCCAGTGATTTCCCAGAGCTTTTCTTGATAATACTGGCATCAATAGATTTTGGGTCATGCATTAATTCCGGATTTCCCTCTGTTGGAGCAAATTCCTCTTTCAGCTTTTCTGGATTTATCTCATTTAAAACATCAAGGTAATCTTCTGCATAAATGACTTCCCCAGATGAAGAAATGATATCGTAAGGACTCTCTTTTCTTTCATCTTCACCCTCTGCTGCAAGAACACTTAAGGGAAACGCAAATAGCAGCAACATAAGAAAGGATACTTTGATTTTCATTTTAAGACCTCCAAATAACATAAATTTATTTATTTTGGAGTGAATCACTTGAAATTACCAAATCACACGCAATGATTTGTGGTGGATAAGTCTCTGATATGTATGAATATGTAATTTTAACTTGATGATCGACATTTGAGGATAATTTTTCACTAAAATCAGAGAAAGCTACAATTGGGGAAGTTTTGACAAGAGATGCAGAATAGCTCGTGACAAGTTCGTCTTTATCTACTGAGTAAATATTATCATCATAATCTTTCGAACTAACAAAATAAATTTCATCGGAATCATAAGTCACGATGAAACCTACTAACTCATTATTACAACTCTCCCCTCCTTGTATTACGCCCTTATTCTCTAATTGAAATGGTGCTAATAATAGCAAAAGCAATAACCATAATCTCAAGATACATCACTCCAAAATATGGATAAAGAAATAGTACCATAAAATCCCATTAATCTACCTTTTTTTGAGATTTCCCAAGTTATCCTACTAGGGTTTCATAGATTGGACTTTCAACCCTAGACTTTCCTATTATAGATACAGTCAGTAACTTTTGCAGTTGGTCATTTCTATGTACTGTCATAACAAAGGAGAATTCAAATCATCATGTTTATTCGTTAACATTTAACACTTGTTATTGCCTCGTAAAAAATCTGTCCATAAACCTTGTAATCTCAAACACCATTATATATAAATAAAATAAAATATTATTGACTTATATAAATAGAAAATATAAAATCAAACTATCACGCACCAAGATATTCCAGTTGATAGAAAAGAAATGAATTAAGATAGCTTATAAGGAGGAGTTGGAGATTTACTTAGATACAATGGAATGCCCCAAAATACTACACAGCTATATATACTCTATGTATAAGAAAGGCGATTGAATGTTAAGTGAATGGATGTAAGTAAAATAAAATAATGAAAGGGATGGATGTTTAATGGGAGTAGTAAAAAGAAATGCGCATAAGCATGAACAATCTTTACGTTTCCTTACATTAAGCGATATAGAAGTTATAGAAGGACTGATTAGGAATCGAAGTGAATTCGATGAACATTATGACATTGACCCTTCCAAGCAAATAGACATAGAAAGGATATCCAATATAGCAATTTCTCTCGCTGAAGAACTATTGAATAAAAAAAGAAAAGAAGAATTTCTCGAAAAGGGACAAAACGGCAAAATGTCCATCGATAAGGAATTTAAGGCCATTCGATTACTGGTACATCGAGATAAAAGATCAGCACTGGAAAAGTTAATTCTCCCCGTTTCCCCGACTCCCTTGAATCCAGAAGTAATTGCAATTTATGCCGATTTAGATTTTTATATAGCTTCAGCCAATTTAACGCCCAAACAAGAGAATGTCATTGCATTACTGCAATACGGCCTTAAGGAACCAGATATAGGCCTCCTCTACAATCAGAAAACACAAGCCATAACCAAGAATTTAAAAACTGCTTGTAATAAGATAAAAGCAGAATATGACAAGCATCGAAAATATGCACTAGCAAATCAGAATTATATAACGGCCTCATGGGATTATAGTATATGTCCAAAATGCAAGAAACAACTACCTTTGACGACCGACTTCTTCTATAAAGAACCACGAGGAAAAAAAGGGTACCAATCAAAATGTAAGATTTGCGTTGATTCCAAGCGAAACGGATAAATTCACCAATAAAAAACCGATTATATATAAGTGAAGGAGTAGAACATATTGATCTTTACAATTAATCTTCCAAATGGAACGAAACACACCATGCACTCCAAAGCCTCTGACTCTAACGCTGAACTGGTTAGTCAGGTTGAAGAATTCATATTGAAGAAGTTCGATGCCTATATTACTAATTTCATTAATTCTAAAGGTACTCGAAAAATGCTTCAGGATTGTGCCAACTATCTATTAAGAGAAACACGGGAAGGCGGTGTTTTAACGACAGATAAGCTAAAAACGATAAATAAGCGAGAAACGGTAATTTCCAATCTGGCAAACCAAAGTGTTTATGATCACTTATATGGCAACTCTGAGTTTGGAGAAGATTCTAATTCTTACTCTTATGAGATTGAATCTATAGAGCAAGATTTAATGGATTTCAAAGAGGAAATTAGTAATGAACTCTCTCCTTCCCTACCATCATCAATGAAACATACTCAACAGAATATAAAATGGAAAGAAACTAAAACATACAAGCTGAATCTCCTTTACAGCACCAGATCTAAACATACTGAAGTTGGTGATGATAAGGTAATTACATATAACTTGGAGCAGAATGATGAGTGGATCACTGAATCCCCCATATTCGACGGCAGCACGATAAACTTTAGGAAAGTGGTTATACATCAAAGTCGAAACGGACGAATTCCATTGTACGCTGATTACGTCTCTAATTGGTCTTACGTTGACACAGAAAACAGGTTTGAATTTAACGGAAGATGCTTTTATGTTGATAAAGCTTGTAAGCAATATCGCGTATTTAATGACAACGTTTCTGAAATGGATCATGTACTTTGCTTTTACCTCAAAGAAAAAGACGAGTACTTCTTCTACGACGAAAACATCGAGGATATTACTTTTTTTATAAACTATAAAATAAAATAAAATAATTAAAGGAGGTGATTTATTCTGAAAAGTGGCGATAACTGAGATTGCAGTTATTGATTACTGGAATCTTGATAAAGGAGGCTGATGCAGCGTTAAATAACACCATAAATATGATCACTGATTTATGGATAGTGCAAATTGTCAAGTAAGTACATATGAAGTTCAGATTAGAGATTTATCCTATTATTCTTTCTTTCCAATTAACTCTACCTTCAAAGATTAGTTAGTTAAAAGCACACTAACAAATAAAATAAAATGAGGTGTAATGCATAATGGCAACAACTACATATACAGTTAAATCCGGTGATACATTAGGTGGTATCGCACAACGTTTTGGAATGACGCTGGCTGAAATTCAATCTCTAAACAACATTTCCGACCCTAATAAAATTCAAATTGGTCAAGTATTGAAAGTTTATACTTCTGGAGGTGGTGGTTCTACACGTCCTACTACAACTTACACTGTCAAATCTGGTGACAATTTGAGCAGTATTGCACAACGTTTCGGTATGACGCTTGCTGAAATCATGTCGCTCAATAACATCACCAACCCGGACAAGCTTCAGATTGGCCAAAAATTGAAGGTTTATTCTTCTGGTGGAGATGGCGGTAACGGTGGTGGTTCCACGCGTCCTACTACAACTTACACTGTCAAATCCGGTGACAATTTGAGCAGTATCGCTCAACGTTTCGGTATGACGCTTGCTGAAATCATGTCGCTCAATAACATCACCAACCCGGACAAGCTTCAGATTGGCCAAAAATTGAAGGTTTATTCTTCTGGTGGAGATGGCGGTAACGGTGGTGGTTCCACGCGTCCTACTACAACTTACACTGTCAAATCCGGTGACAATTTGAGCAGTATCGCTCAACGTTTCGGTATGACGCTTGCTGAAAT